>DASYPF010000407.1:0-5715 GCA_036006905.1 Acidobacteriota bacterium | reverse complement strand
GGATTGCGGATTGAGACAATTGCGGATTGCGGATTTCGGATTGCGGATTCTTCGATTGCGGATTGCGGATTGCGAATTGCGGATTGAGACAATTGCGGATTTCGGATTGTGGATTGAGACAATGGCGGATTGCGGATTTTAGAAACTGTCATCGGCAGTCCATCCTCGACCGCCTTTCCGGTTTCGAATTTCTGGCGTGACACCGCCATGCAGAACTGGCTACAGGCAAGGGATTTCCATAAATCCGCAATCCGAAATCCGCAATCCGCAATTGTCTCAATCCGCAATCCGCAATCCGCAATCCGCAATTGTCTCAATCCACAATCCGAAATCTGCAATTGTCTCAATCCGCAATTCGCAATCCGCAATCCGCAATTCGGAGATTTCATCTCCCAACATTCTTTCTCACCCCGTGAATCGCTTCTTCCAGGACAGCGGGCAGTTCTTCCGGATCATACAGGACATCGGTCCAGAGGCGCGCTGCCGAGTGAATCGATTCCTGGGCGAAAGGAGAAAGCACCAGCGCCGGTGAAAAGCCGCGCACCCAGTGCAACAACGTCCCATCGCAGTGCTGCAGCAGCAGGATCACCGTGGCGCCAGATTGGCTGCACTCAAATCCGAACATCGCCAGCGCGGCCGTGTCGTCGCTTGAAGGCTCCTGGAGATTACATAGGACCACCAAGACTTCCTTTCCGATTCGCGCGTCGTCACAGAAACGCCGGACGCTTTCTCGAGTCAATGCCGAAGAAAAGCCCCGGCTCATCAAGATGAATGCGGCCTGCGCGCGTCCGACTCGACAGTAAAACTGCCGATACGATTCTCCGGGCGCATCCACTTCGTGAAGCTCCTTCACATCGGTCCGCTCGGCAAAAGATGCGTGCATTCGCCGTGAGGCGGCGGCTAACTGGCGCAAGCGAGCGATGCAATGCATATCGTCTTCCTCGCGGAAGTCGACGGTCCCGCTCAGCATCGAATGTAATTTAGCGCCTCCCAGATCTTCGCTCTCCAGGTCCTGGCCGATGGCCGCCTTTACCAGCGAAGGACCGGCGATGTATAGTCCGCTCCCCTCGGTCATGAGAATACGGTCACACATCACCGGCAAATACGCGCCTCCGGCGACGCACGAACCCATGATAGCCGCCGTCTGCGGGATTCCGCAGGCGCTGATGACTGCGTTGTTGCGAAAGATCCGTCCAAAATCATCCACGTCGGGGAAAATCTCGTCCTGAAGCGGGAGAAACACTCCGGCCGAATCCACCAGGTAAATCAACGGCAGCCGCGCCGCCAGGGCGATGTGCTGCGCCCGCAGCAGTTTCTTGACTGTCATCGGGAAAAAGGCGCCGGCCTTGACTGTGGCATCGTTGGCGATGATCATGTGGCGAGCCGCCGCAACCTGGCCGACACCGCAAACCAAACCGGCCGCCGGCGCGCCGCCCCATTCGAGGTACATGTCAAAGGCCGCCCACAGTCCCAATTCAAAGAATGAGGTCTGCGGGTCGATCAGCTTGGCAATTCGCTCGCGGGCAGTCAGCCGTCCCTTCTGGTGCTGCCGGTCAATGTTCTTCTGTCCCCCGCCCAATTGAATTTCCGATTCAATTTCCTTTTGAGAGAGGGTTTGTTTACTCATGGCGAACACTATTTCAGTCGGTCTGTCAAGACACAAAGCCGTCGACGTCAAGGACCACGATCACGAGCGTACACTGGCCGTAAAGCCACAACCAAAGGAGTGCGCGAGCCGCGTCAAGAAGCGCACATGATCGGCGGCTGCGGGCTTGGTGGTGGCACCCGCAGAGCCGCGACCGGAAGGGAGCGGCGCACCAGATTGAGTCGTCGCGATACTGCACGGAAAATCCGATCGTCCCGTGTCGTTGCTGAAGCAACTCTGTGCTGGTGTAGTCGCAACGTGTCACATGGGCGCGCCGCTCCCTTCCGGTCGCGGCTCTGTGGGAGCCAGCTTCAACGCTGCCGCACGCTGGCCCGATTTTTGCGTGCGAGTACTCTTCATCTGGTCCCTCGTAAAAAACCGGTTGAAAAAACCAAATTTCATAATCTCGTAACACGTTGAGGTTAAACATCATTGTCCGCTAATAATCAATCCGATAGACTCGCACGCTCTGCGCGGGGATTTCGACGTTAAGCTGAAATTTGGAATTTTTGTCCTTTTCCTCATCAGACGTTCCCATCACGAGCTCGCGAATCCTTGTTGCCGGCTTTGACAACGGAACCGTCAGAATTACCTTCGCCGTTTCCTTCCCATGATTGAAGAGCAAGACAACTTTGCCATTAGGGGAAATTAGTTGTTTGACCTCCACCGGCAAGGACGATTTGAGATCGGGCAGGGTCAAGCCGGCCCACTTTGTCAGAATTTCTCCCAACGGATGAAACGAGACCGGCTTGGTTTCATTGATCTGGCCGGCAAATGCGCCGAGAAGAATGGCGCTGCCCTTTCCATGTTTGCGTTCGTAAGCGGCCGGAGAACCGTCATCAAAGAAAGCGAGCGGCCGCGCGCTCTGGTCGAGAACTTCAAAGCGCTCTTCAAACGTCGCTCCGGCAAATGTGACGTTTCCCCACCGGAGCGGAAACTCCCCGCGCGGAGTAATTGATCTTTCGCGCACGCCCAGCAACTTATGCCACTGAAACCCGGGAATAATCGGCTGCGCGTAGCCGCGTTCGTCATTCCACCCCGGCCGTGCCTCCACGAACAAATGTCCTCCCTGCCGAACATACTGCTCAAGCATTCCAGCCAGGCGCTCGGGCAGGAGAATCGGATACGGAACAATAACCAGCTTATACTCTTGCAGTTGTTCCGGGGTCAGCAGGGCGGCGCTGAGAAAATCGATAGGTATGTTCCGCTCATAGAACATGCGGTGATATCCGGCGGTGGAATCGCGCAGCGCGCCGCGGTTTCCTGAATTTTGCTCTCCACCGACGAGTGTCGCCAGGCGATTAAACAGAATGGCCGCCTCGGCTCGCGGCGGTCGCGACCGCAAAATCAGGTCGGCACTAGCAGCGATTATTTTTGCCGTTGCTCCCGCCTTCCGGCTCCTTTCCGTCAGCGTCCCATCCAGGTGAATCAGGCCGTAGCCGCCCGACTCGTAGCCGGAATTCATGGGGTAAAAAGCGTAGTAATTGATCGCCCGAGCCCCACGCGCCACCATTGCCCACGTGTATAATTCCAGATCCTGCGGTGTAATTTCCTCACCGACAATTACCCCGCGCGTGCCGAACCCGCCTTGCAGCTCGCCCACATAAAACCCCTTGTTGTCGGTCACCGAGTGCACAAAATCCATTGCCAGCGCTCTGCGAGCGAGCGACCAGTGGCTGGCAGGAAACGAGTGCTTGGGATAAAAGCTGGTGCCCCAAAAATCAACCGAGGAGTTCATCAGAAAATCGTCGGGCGTGCCATCACCGGCAGCGGGATGGGTAAATACCGACGGCACCGCTGAGTGGCTGGTAGTCACATGATCGGGATCGACTTGCTTGACTGACTGGTTTCGAAGCTTCAGGTCCTCGGCCAGTTTTTCGGTGATGAACATCCGCCAGTCGATGTAGTCGGTATAAGAAAGAATAGTGCCAAAGCGCGGCGGTTCCACCTGAGCCCAGTCGCGAAACGTCCTGTACCAGGCGAGGTTGAGCCGGTCAACGGATCCATACTTGGCCTGCAGCCACTGGCGAAAGCGGTTCAGCGTATGAGGGCAGTAGCAGAACGTCGCATTGGGCACGTACTCAATGATGGCCCAGTTGATCACGTGCGGCTCGCTCCAGAGATCCCATCCGTAAAATGCGGGACTCTTGCGGGCGCGGCGCGCTGCTTCCTGGTAGAAGTTCAGGACCGCACTGCGCACGCCGGCATGGTCAAAGCAGTATCCCGGCGCAGCCTGCGAACGGATGACGTCGCCGTTTTGCGCTACGAAGTGTCCGTCGGGGAATCTCTCGCCCACCCAGTCCGGGGCCGAATCTGCATAAACCTGGACTAGAACCTTCAGCCCCACTTCCTGCGCCAAACCCAAGAGGAGCTCTACCTGTTCGAAGTGAAACTCGCCGCGCCGGGGCTCGCACGCGGTCCATTCCACCCAGCAGCGGACAGTGTTAAATCCGAGATCCTTTATCTTCTGCAGATCTTCTCGCCAAAGCTTGCGTGATTGGGCTGTGACCGGTTCGAGCATCGGCGCGCGCGCCTTCCCTCCGGCATACCAGACCGAGATCGGAAAGAAGGGAGCTTCTGCATGGAGCGCTCCGCCTGCGCAAACCAGGAGTGATATCAGGAATAATATGATGACGATTCGCCTGGCGTTTTTGAAATTCATGGCAAACTTGTCCATCGAAATTCTAAACTAGGCCACTTTTGTAATTGGAGAACTTTTATGAAATGTGGACGATATCGTGTTCTTCTGACGGCTTGCTTGCTTTGTTTGATGTCATCCAATCAGAGCAGCTTGGTGTATCTTCGATCCACCGCAGCCTCTTCTCAATCTGATACCAAACAGTTCCCGCTAACCATCGACAGCATCATGCGCGGGCCGGATCTGGTGGGAGAAGCGCCAACCAGTGTGCGCTGGTCGCCTGACAGCCAGAAGATCTACTTTGAGTGGAAAAAGGCGGGAGATGTCGAGGCTTCAAGCTACGAGGCCTCCCGCGACGGACACAACTTGCGCAAGCTGAGCAAAGAAGACGCCCGACAGGTTCCGCCAGCCGAAGGCGAATTTAATCGCGAGCGCACGCTTCAGGTGTTTGCGCGCGACGGAGATATTTTTCTGTGGAGCGCCAGCGATGCCAAAGTAACACAATTAACCAAGACGCGCGATATTGAATCCAATCCCCGGCTTACTCCCGACGGCAAGAAAATCAGCTTTGCGCGAGACAACAATCTCTATGTCCTGGATCTAAGCGGCGCCGCCATTCAGCAACTCACCGACTTCCGGACCGGGCCGGAACCAAAAGAGCCCAAACTCTCCGACAGCCAGAAATTTCTGCAAGAACAGCAAAAGGAGCTATTCGAAGTCATTCAGAAGCGCCTCGAGAAAGAAGCGAAAGACAAAAAAGAAAAGCCCGAAGAAAAACCGATTTACCTGCAAGGAAAACAAACCGTTCAGAACTTGACGCTCTCACCCACCGGATCCTATGTCTCATTCACTATCGTGGAACCGGCTGCGGAAGCGCGTTCTACCATCGTGCCTAGCTTTGTTACCAAAACCGGATATACCGAAGACATCCCGAGCCGAACGAAGGTAGGCGACGCTCAGGGCCAGACGAGAATCGGGATCTATCAATTAAAAACGCAGAAAATCGTGTGGGTGGGGGCTTCCGAGAGTGGTAGACAGGGAGACGCGGAGACACGGAGAGGGGGAGACGCGGAGAGTGGGAGAGCGGGAGAAACGGGGAGCGCAAGACAGCGAGACAAGGAGAGCGGAAACGAGATATCCACGCGTCCCCCACTCCCCGCGTCCCCGCGTCCCCCTGTCCCCGCGTCTCCCCCGCCCATTCGGTTCTTAAGCGCGCGCTGGTCCGAGGACGGAAAGTATCTGGCCGCGCTGGCCGTGTCGCGGGACAGCAAGACGCGCTCGATTTACCTGGTCGATCCGGAACACGGCGCGCTGACAGAACTCGACACCCTCCACGATGACGCATGGGTCGGCCCACTCTCCATGGCCTACGGCTGGATGCCGGATAATCGGTCCCTTTATTTTCTTTCAGAAAAGAGCGGCTATGCGCAAC
>DASYPF010000406.1:0-6483 GCA_036006905.1 Acidobacteriota bacterium | reverse complement strand
CCGATTTTGCGAGCCTGGTCGCGACGACTCAGTCTGGCGCGCCGCTCCCTTCCGGTCGCGGCTCTGTCGGTGCCGCCACCAAGCCTGGAGCCGCCGATCATGCGCGCAGTGAGTTTTTCAGGTGAGCCTGTCCAAAATTCTGCGCAGTTGTCTTTGCGGGAAATAATGCTTCAATACCTTCTTTCCGTTCACCAGCAACACAGGAATTTCGTCGGAATACTTCTCAAATCCGGGTATCAAGTCAATGTCGATGGTTTCAAAAACCAGAACTCGGTTTTGACACGCTTTCTCAAGAACCGGCAGAGCCTCGTCACAAAGGTGGCAGCCCTTACGTTTCAGGAACTGGATTTTGCTTGGCATTTGACCAGGATGCGACGGACTTGTGCAAATCGATTGCGCTGAGATCTGCCTTCCGGCGATTGCTGTTTTAGTTCCTCCAGACTCCGTTCCAGGCGTTCAATCAGCCGGCTGGTGCGTGTAGGATCATAGGGTACGAGGATTTGCTTCATTCCCAGTTCTAGGAATATTTTCAGGTATCGCGCGGTCACCAGATCGGGGCAGGTCAGACGCTTCTTGGCCGCTTTTACTTCGTAACCGAGAAACGTGTACATGATCTGAGCGTTACACTTGCGCCCCAGCAATGAAACTCGCCTGGCTTTGAAGGGAACCACCTGCTGGCAGTAGATTTCGCCAATGAGAGAATAGGCAGATTGCAGTTTACGTGTTTGCAAGACCGAGAGATGCTTTCAGCCGTTCATCCGACCTGTTCACAATGGCTAACGACAGAAACCCGACGCGGCTTGGACCAAAACTAAAGCCGTCTACGTCCACGTGCACGAGCCTACAGTGGCAAGGCCACAACCAAACCAAAGGAAAAGCCGTCTACGTGCACGTGCACGACCACGGCCACGGTGACGAATATTGCGCACAACATACCCTGGAGCGCTGCGCGTCGACTCCACGTGTCAGGCAGCTCGAGCCAACTGCAACAAATAAACCGTGACCTCGCTTCCCACTAGCAACCGAGTACTCGTCGCTTGTTGTTGATTGTCCGGAATCATAGGAAAATTCCGAAAAAAATCGTCGCAAAAACGCCTCCCGGCCAGTTAGGTATTGTGGGAGGTAACAATGCTCAGCTGCTAAAAACTGGATAATGAAAATCTGACTATGTCCGTGAAGGTTGGACGTATCTCGTGGACGTTGACGTGCGCGTGGTCGTAGTCGTCCTCGGGTTTTCGCTTTTTTTCGGCATGCCTCACAACCTTTTGTCACGAACGATTTTTGCAGCCATCTTGCGCACCGGTTCCGCAACCGTCTTGTCTTTTGCGAGAAACCGAACATCGCGAGGCTGCAATCTTGGAACAAGTTTCAGTGAAGAAGGAATGGGCGTCTTTGGGTTTCGCACCAGCGCGACGATGATCGCGTAATTGGATACCCATTCGCGCTTCTCAGCAATCATTCTTAAGATGTCGTCGTCAATATTTTTCATATTGGCGATTTTTTCTACCTCAGGGAGGATCAGTTTTGGACTCTGCAGCACCGCTGTCCACACCAAGCGGTTGGAGTCGCGAATCAGAATTTGCCGTTCCTCGCGCGAGCCGAGCAGCGCCGCTTTGATTCTCTCGGCCACATCCATCTTGGCCAGTCTTTCATAGATGGAGACGGCCTCTGTCTGGGAGAGATGGCGAGAGGGATCCGAGTCAGGAGTGTGAAAATCGTCGGCCATCAGGTAGTAACGCGTACCTTGCCTTCGGCTTTGTCAATTCGGATTTTTTTTACGTCGTAGGGATTACCGAGCTTTTCCCATTCCTGGCCGTTGACAACCAATTTAATACCGCCGGCGTTTCCCACCAGCGCCTCAAATTTATTCTCGGCGTGGTAGCTGAATGCCTCTCCTTTTTTCAACAACCGCCGATCAACGATGTTTCCATCTGCGGAAAGGGAAAGCCAGCACTCTTCTTCCACCAAAACCTGCAGATCCAGACCGGAAGGCTCCGGTTCGAGGAAACTGGTCGTGGGAAGCATTGAAGCGGTTACCACGGGCGTACTAGTAGCCAATGTCGGACGACGCGACGTGTTGGATTCGCGCGCGAGAGAACGCGTCCTCCATTCGGTCTTCAAATACCAGAGGCCGGTCGCTGCCGTTAATAGAAATAAGATCAGAAAAATGCTGAAGCGCATTACTGGCAACCATCTATGGCTAGGCGGATCTGGTGGTGGAGGCAGAGGAGGAGGGAATTGCTTACTGTAAATTTCAACTGCAGCTTGTTCACTCTCGCCAAGCGCGCGCGCGCAGGCCTTGACCATGGCGCGCGGGAACATGCCCCCTGGCAGTTGTTCGAAGCGATCCTCTTCAAGTGCTTTGAGAAAAAGGAGGTTTATCTTGGTGACTTCGGAAATCTCTGTTAAAGAGAGACTGCGCTTCTCGCGGCAGGTTTTTAGCCACGCGCCTACACTTTGCATTTTTCGATCCTGAAGGTACTATAAGCAGAGATCTTAAAGCTATGAAGGCGCTATGTCAAACAAATTAAAGGCATAAGAGGGTTGGGGGCTATTCCTTGACCCTCCCGGTAGGGTGTGTTAGGTTGAAGGCGCTTTTCTACCTTGTTAGTACTCGAGAGAGGAGTATACATGCCACAGGAAGCCCTTGGCCTGATTGAAACAAAAGGGTTTGTAGGCGCCGTGGAAGCTGCCGATGCCATGGTTAAAGCTGCCAATGTCAATCTCATCGGCAAGGAATACATCGGGGCCGGGTACGTTACTGTAATGGTTCGCGGAGACGTCGGCGCGGTTAAGGCCGCCACCGACGCAGGTGCGGCTGCCGCGCGGCGTGTGGGCGAGTTGATCAGCGTTCACGTTATTCCGCGGCCTCATGCGGAAGTAGAAAAAATTCTTCCCGGAGGCGGGAGTGCCAACGTCAGGAAGTAATGCACAAAGCGCTCAGCATTCAGCATCAGCCTGCAACTGAGACATCTCTTGGCTGAGAGCTGAGAGCTGAGAGCTCAAAGCTGGCCGCTAAAAAAAGCACCCGGATTATCCTTTAACCCTCTTTTCAACCGTGATCGGCGACAAAGATCTCCAATCGATACAGGAAGCTCGCGCTCTTGTTACTGCAGCGTACGAAGCGCAGAAACGCTTCTCCGAGTTTTCCCAAGAACAAGTGGATGGTGTTGTCGACAAGATGGCGCTTGCCGTGCAGTTGCAGTGTGAAAGACTGGCGAAGCTCGCAGTGGAGGAAACAACCTACGGCAACGTTCCGGACAAAACTCTCAAGAACCGATTTTCCGCGGAAAATGTTTACCAGTACATTCGGTCTTTAAGGACAGTTGGCGTCGTCAAGGAAGACCGGCAAAATGGCATTGTTGAGATCGCAGTGCCCGCAGGCGTCGTTGCTGCGATCATTCCCTCGACGAACCCGACGTCGACTGCAATTTATAAGATCCTCATCTGCATCAAAGCCCGAAATTGTGTGGTGCTCAGCCCGCACCCGGCTGCAGTGCGCTGCATCGGCGAGACTGCGCGTGTGATGAACGAGGCGGCCAAAGAAGCAGGACTCCCGCACGGCGCCATTACGTGTATGCAGATACCCACCATAGAGGGCACCACCGAATTGATGAAGCACAAGTACACTTCGCTGATCCTGGCAACCGGCGGTATCGGGCTGGTCAAAGCGGCGTACAGCTCCGGCAAGCCGGCGTTCGGCGTAGGCCCGGGCAATGTTCCCGCTTATATCGATCGCTCAGCGAACGTGCGAAAGGCGATCAGAGACATACTCACCGGGAAGTGCTTCGACTATGGAACCATCTGTTCATCCGAGCAATCGATTGTCGCCGACCGGCCAATCGCCCAGAAGGCACTTGATGAACTCAAGACAAACGGAGCCTATCTTGTAAACGCCGAAGAATTGGAGAAACTGAATCGCCTGGTGATGGCGCCCAACCGGTCGCTCAACACTGCAATTGTGGGAAAGCCGGCCAAACGCATCGCGGAAATGGCGGGGTTTTCGGTGCCGGAAGGGACGGGCGCGCTGGTGGGAATGATCGACGGCGTGGGTCGTGATTATCCGCTGTCCATTGAAAAACTCTCTCCGATTCTGGCGTTCTATGTAGCCGACGGCTGGGAGAAAGGATGTGAGCGTTGCAACGAAATTCTTCGCTTCGGTGGCACCGGCCATACCCTGGCAGTGCACGCCAATGACCCCAAGGTGATTCAAGAATTCGGATTGCACAAGCTCGCCTTTCGCATCGTGGTCAATACGCCGGCCACACACGGCTCGATCGGATACACGACGAATCTCGTTCCATCAATGACGCTCGGATGCGGGACCTGGGGCGGGAATATCACTACAGACAATATTTCTCCATTGAATCTGGTCAACATAAAACGCCTCGCTTACGAAACTCGCCCCATCAATCCTCCAGGCACCGGCGCCAGCGTCGCCGCAGCGCCTGTAAGCGCGCCGGCCGCTGTTTCCGGCCTGGCCTCGTCCACCATTGGCGCCCCCAGCCGGGAGGTCATCCGTGAAGTAGTGGAAGACTTTCTAAAAAAAAAGGGCTTGGCTAGCGGTTCTCCAGTTGCTTCGCCGCCCAGAGCCGCCGCCAAAGAGGCGCCGCAAGTCAAAGCGAAACCAACCGACTTTGTGTGTGAAGAGGACGTGCGCAGAGCGCTGGAGCGGCGCGAAAAAATCTTCGTAAATGCCAAGACGATCATCACCCCTGCAGCGCGCGATCTGGGTGAAGCAAAGCAAGTCTTTAGCTGGGTGTGATTGAGCAGTCGGCAGTAAGCAGTAGGCAGTAGGCAGGGAAAAGGCGTCATTCGTCATTAGTCATTCGTCATTTTGAAACTGAGGTCCTTCTACAGAACTCATTTCACTAGAAGCTTACTTGCTGCCTGAGACCTGTTTCTTCTTGACTAAATGACAAATGACTAATGACGCCTTTTTCCTGCCTACTGCCTACTGCCTACTGCCTACTGCCGACTGCCTACTGCTCCCGTGGCTTGACTTTTCCAAACCACCATCACCAAAATTCGGTACAATAATCGAATGGCTAGGAGCCACGATATTTACGTCATCGAAGGAGACCAACGAATTCCGTTTCTCCGAGGCATGGTCACTCATTCCCTGGTGAAACGCGGCCTGAAATTCAACGATGCTTACGAGATCGCGTCCCTGATAAGAAAGCAGATCGAGCCACGATGCGAGATCCCGAAGGAAGAACTTGCGAGGATGATTGAGCAGACCGTGCGCACCCGATTGGGTGAGGCGCAGATCCACGAACTAGAGCCGGAAATCCCCAAAGTCGATATCATTCAGGTCCGAGACACACGGGGAGAATCTCCGTTTTCCAAAGGCCTTCTGTCGCAATCGTTGCAGGCCTCAGGATTGGAGCCGCACATCTCTTACGAAGTAGCGCGCGATATTGAAATGCGGTTGTTGCGCCAGGGAAAGCTGGCTATCACCCGGCAGGAACTGCGCGAGTTGATTTACCAGACGATTTTAAACACGCAGGGGCGGCAGTACGCGGAGCGCTACCTCCTGTGGCGCCGATTCCGGTCGCCTGACAAGCCGGTGATTATTCTTTTTGGCGGCGCTACGGGCACGGGAAAGTCTTCTCTGGCGACGGAAGTGGCTCACCGTCTTGCGATCAAGAAACTTCTCAGCACGGATACAGTGCGCCAGATCATGCGCATGATGTTCAGCGCGGAACTGCTTCCGTCCATACACCATTCGTCTTACGAAGCGTGGAAGGACCAGAAGTTTTTACATTTTTCCAAGTCCCGGATCATTGACGCTTTCGAAGAGCAGGCATCCAAGGTTTGCACCGGCGTCAAGGCAATGATTGAGCGCTCGGTGGAAGAAAACATCAGCCTGGTAGTGGATGGAGTGCATCTTGTTCCCGGTTTGATCGATTGTGAAATCTATGCCGATCGCGCGTATGTGATACCTCTGACTATTACCACTTTGAACCGATCTGTATATCGGGAACGCTTCCTAAAGCGGCAGGCGGATGCGCGCAGCCGGCAAGCGGATCGTTACCTTTCTAACTTCGACGCGATTCTCGAAATCCAGGACTATATTATCGAGATGGCGGAGCGTTATCGCATCCCCATCATCGAGAATGTGAATTTCGAAGAAACCGTTCTCTCCATACTGGGGCTGATTACCAGCAATCTGAAAGAAAAGATCAAGATTGCGGGCGAAATTCCTACCAAACGCCGGCTGCAGTAAGAACGTCATCGGTCATCAGTCATCGGTCATCGGTCATTAGGTCACAGCTATCAGCCATCAGCTATCAGCTATCAGCTATCAGCTATCAGCTATCAGGCCCGGATTATTCACGGCGACTTAGATCCCCAGAACAGCCATTGGAACAGAGTTCGGGATGAATAATCCTGGCTAAGACCTGAGAGGTGATAGCTGATGGCTGATGGCTGATAGCTGATGGCTGATAGCTGTGACCTAATGACCGATGACCGATGACT
>DASYPF010000405.1:0-8600 GCA_036006905.1 Acidobacteriota bacterium | reverse complement strand
TTTGATTTATCGGGATGTATATCAATCGGAACCAAAAGGCGGGGATTCAGAACTCGGAACCTTGAACCCGAAACCTTGAACCCTGAACCCGAAACCTTGAACCCTGAACCCGGAACCTTGAACCTGAAACTCAGAACCTTGAACCCGAAACCTTTTACTCGAATGATACGCAGACCGGTGTCACCCCACCCCCTTCCGCGAGAGTTTTACAATCGAAACACGCTCGAAGTGGCGCGCGATTTGATCGGGAAGACATTGGTGAGGCATCGGGATGGCCAGGTGCTGACCGGGTGGATCGTGGAAACAGAAGCTTATATCGGCGAGGATGATCCGGCCTGTCATGCCTTCCACGGGCTGACAGCGCGCACACGCATCATGTACGGCCCTCCTGGCTTCAGTTACGTCTACTTCACTTACGGAATGTATTTCATGCTGAATGTGGTTTGTGAAAGGGAAGGCTTTCCGGCGGCTGTGTTGATCCGCGCTGTAGAGCCCCGCGCCGGTTTGAAAAAGATGATGGAACTGCGCGGCTCAAAACACCCGAACAACCTGACCAGCGGCCCAGGCAAACTATGTGTAGCCTTTGACATCACGACAGAACTGAACGGCATAGATCTTACGACTAAGACCGGCGTGCTTCGGGTTTGCGCCGGAGAAGATGCACCGCAGGTGGCTTGGAGCGGGCGGATCGGCATCCGAGAGGGAACCGACAAACCGTGGCGCTGTTATGTTCCGAACAATCCCTTTGTCAGCTCGGGGAAGATTATGCTTCGAAAGAAGAAGTCGCCGGCAGGTTAGCAAGTCGGCAGGAAGCAGGAGGCAGTCGGCAGGAGGCAGGAGGCAGTCGGCAGGAGGCAGGAAAAGCGACATTTGTCATTCGTCATTCGAATTCAATTCCTTCTGTTGCTCAATTCCGCGTTCATGCGTGGCGAGCCGTTGCGCTTTCCTGGCAATAAGTGCCAACAGAACATTTTGGGAAGAGCCGATCCGGTCATTTGGGTACAAATGACGAATGACAAAATGACGCTTTTCCTGCCTCCTGCCGACTGCCTCCTGCCGACTGTTTTATCAATGCAGCCTAGAAAGTCCGTACCAACAAAAGAAAGGACGCTCCTGGGGGCCCACGTTTCAGTTGCCGGCGGAGTGCAGAATGCATTTGAACGGGGCTTGAAAATTGGAGCTACTGCCATCCAGATCTTCTTGAAAAACGCCAACCAGTGGAAGGCCCGGCCCTACGATGAAGAGACAATTCGAGCCTTCAAGAGAAAGTGGAGACAATCCGGTATCGCATTCGTCGCGGCACACGACAGCTATTTGATCAATATTGCCGCCTCAGACCCCGTAATTCTTGGAAAGTCGATGGAAGCGTTGAGGGACGAACTGGATCGCGCCGAACAACTAGCTGTTCGTTACCTGGTCATGCACCCGGGATCACACCTGGGGGAGGGGGAAGGAGATGGAATTCATCGGGTTGTGACCTCCCTGAACCAGTTGCATTCGGAAACGCGTGGCTATAAGACCCGAATCTGCCTTGAGGGCACGGCCGGGCAGGGAACTAATCTGGGGTATCGGTTGGAGCACTTGTGGCGGATGATCGATGAAGTGAAAGAGCCGGAAAGACTTGGCGTGTGCTTAGATACCTGCCACCTCCTGGCGGCCGGCTACGATTTTCGACAACCGGACACGTATGCGGAGACTTTTGGCCGGATCAAGGATCTGTTTGGTAAAAAGATCAAACTGTTTCACGTGAATGATTCGCGCAAGGCGCTGGGCAGCCGTGTCGATCGCCACGCGCACATTGGAGAAGGCGAGATTGGACTAGAGGGATTTCGTTTGCTGCTCCAGGATCCGGATTTCTCGCTAGTGCCGAAGATCATAGAAACGCCCAAGGATGATTTAGGAACGGAGGACATCAGAAATTTGAAGACCCTCCGAAGCTTGGTTTGAGACATCTAGAGACGGCGCGCCTCCGGCGCGTCGGGCGCGGCGAAGCCGCGCCCTAGGGTTTCTACATTTTCCTAGTCCTCGAAAGCGGACCAGCCCGGCTGCTTTTTTGGCTGGGCGCAAGAATAAAGCCCAGGGCGGAGCTTGCGCAGCCCTGGGGCAAGCGATCATTTTTCCACGCCATGAGCCCGGCCCGTTTTTTGGGGCGGGCGACAGAATGCCGTAGTTCTAATGCTCGTCCTGGCGCATTGCCTTCAACAGCCTGGCCCATTCTTCAGCAAAGCTCACTCTGCGGTGATGTTCCTCAGATTGGTGTAACTGTGTGACATACAAAGCACACAACCGGGCTGGTGGCAAATTTGCGAAAAAATATCTGTCGCCCGCCCCAAAAAACGGGCCGGGCTGGTTTGAGTGGAGATGATCTGCTATCCCAGGGCTTCGCATGCTCCGCCCTGGGCTCTATTCTTCCACCCAGCCAAAAAGCGGCTGGGCTGGCACGCTGCAAGCGTGCTAAAGCCCGCTTCAGCGGGCTTCTCGAACCACGGCTTTAACCGCACGTTTCGGAGGGGTGTTGACAGAAGGATGAAGATTTTCTTGCGAATGGGAAGGGGCTAAAGCCACAGGTCACAGGCCAAGTCCATAGCCACATCCCTGAATTTCGGATTGCGGATTTCGGATTGCGGATTAAAGCTTTCAGCGCCCAACATTCCCTGATCAGACAGAGAAGCCGGTAGTCAAAGGCTGATATCTAAGGGTTCAGATCAATCCACAATCCGAAATCCGAAATCTGCAATTCAGATAAAAACCCCAACCTTAGCGCGCGTTCGTCAGTCTAAATCATCATTCGGGCACAAAACGCCTGGCAAGGAGAAGCTGAAGATGTTGGCAGTAGAAAGAACGGTGGTCGACGAGAATTACTTGCGTCAGCTCTGGTGGGAGATGATCGTTCTAACGTTAAAACAGCTAGCTCCCAACCAGCGTGAGGTTTTCATCCTTAGCCATTACCATTCCAGCAGCTTGATGGACATTGCACGAAGGCTTGCTCTGCCACTTGACGAAACGGAAAAGCTGCTTTTGGAAGCCGACTCAATTTTGCTGGCAAATTTGAGAAATCATCGAAGAGACCTCGGCAGCGAACTCACGGCCGCCAGGTTTTGCTTCAGTGACTGTACGTAGGAAAGTCGCCGCATAATCGTAGAGATGCGTCATCGTGCGTCTCTAGAGTTTCTATATTTTGGAGAGACCTAGGCGTCTGAGCCCGCGAAGCGGGCGCATCTAGCCCCAGCGCAGCGAAGCGGAGCCCGGGGGGGTACCAGTGTTTTCGCAGAGATAGCCCGCAAGGCGGGCGACAGCGTCTAACGTAACTGTACCTGACGCGCTAACTGATCACTCTCACCGGAATCGGCATGAAGGTTATCACCAGAATCACCAGACCGAAGACTGCCAAAAGAAACCGGCCTCTGTCGATGCGAGTGTCGTCGCGCAGTGGCGCCGGATGCCGAAGACCTAAAAGAAAAAGTAAAACCAGGGCAAAAACTAGGTAAACGCTGAGCAGACGTGTCGTGGCCACCGCCAGCGCGATAATAGAGACAAACGTGATTCGAGAAACCCATCGATGGGCGCGCGGACCAAAAAGAGCGTAAACAACATGGCCACCGTCCAGTTGGCCGATTGGCAGCAGGTTGATGCTAGTGGCAAGAATCCCAAACCAAGCGGCCCAACCAATCGGATGCAGATTTATGTTTACATCGGTGCTGTAAAAAACCAGTGTAGATGACCATTTAAATAATAATGGCTCACCGAATTCCATAACTCCTTCGGTCAATTTCCCATGCAGTGGAGTGGAAAGTTTCAAGCCGATCAGCAGCGCCGGCACCAACACAACAAAACCAGCAATCGGTCCGGCGATTCCCACATCGAATAGCTCTGTCGGGTTGCCAAAAGGAGACTTGATGCGAATGACGGCCCCAAATGTTCCAAAAAAATTCAGCATCGGAGGCGCGGGTATGACATAAGGGTAAGTGGCATCAATCCCGTAGTGCCGGCACATTAAAAAGTGGCCCATTTCGTGGGCCAATAAGATGGCCAGAAGCGCGATCGAAAATGGAGCGCCAAGCAGCCAAGTTTGAGGATCCAGGAAAGACGACAGCCTCAAGGTCGGTATGCTTTGGCCAGCCTGCAGAAGAAATCCCAGTTGAAGGAAGACCCCGGCCAGCAAAGTAGTAAAAACCGTGCAGATAAACAACACGACAGGAAGGACCACCGCAGGTTTTCCGCGTACCCCCTGGACCGGGTAGACCTCAACGGCTGGAGGTAGGACTGCCCGGTCGGCTTCGAATTTTTGAAATCCCTGTTCACCCAAGAGAAATTCGCCTAACCTTGCGGTTGCTCGTCATCCTGGTGAAAGCGGATTTCTTTGCCAGGTTTAAAACGAACTGTTTTGCCTGGCGGAATCGGGACTTGATCACCAGTTCGAGGGTTTCGACCAATCCCACTTTTTCGAGGCTTCACCATAAACACGCCAAACCCTCGCAATTCGATCCGGTCTCCGCGCTGCATCGCAGCTTTCAGAGAATCAAAAACCGACTCAACTGCTTGTTCGGCTTTCACTTTCGCGATTCCGAGCTCTCTCGAAACCCGGTTCACGATATCCTGTTTGATCACGGTCCCTCCGTCCGATCTTTCAGAATTTTATTTTGGAAGGTGTAAAACGTCAACCTTAAAAGTCTGTAATTTAAGGTCTTACGTCGATTCGACGCGATGTTACGGATGTGTTAAACTGCAAAATCTAGGCCGGCGAGCCTGATATTCGGCCCCAAAAGAAGCGTCGCGTGGCGTAGAATTTGTAACCCCGGCAATGGTTACGCAACTTTTTAACCTTTTCCTTTTTTAAAGTGTAGGTATGGCGATTCTACCCGATTCGTGGATTCGCAAGATGGCGCACAAGCATCAAATGATCGAGCCTTTTTCAGAAAGTCTTGTGAGAACCGGCGTCTCCTTTGGCACGGCATCTTACGGTTACGACATGCGTGTCTCAAACGAATTCCGTGTGTTACGGTTTGACGCTTCCGGCGTGCTCGATGCAAAGAAATTCGACGATCGCCTCTTTGACACCGTGACCACAGATGTGTTGCAACTGCAGCCGCATTCAATGGCAATCGCCCGTTCCGTCGAGTACTTCCGGATTCCGCGCAATGTTCTGACCATTTGCTTTGGGAAAAGCACCTACGCGCGATGCGGGCTATTAATCAATGTCACTCCCTTTGAGCCGGAGTGGGAAGGTTTTGTGACAATGAGTATTTTGAATCCTTCGCCGCTTCCGATTCGCGTTTATGCCAACGAGGGGATCGCGCAGGTTATTTTTCTGGAGGCCCGCGAAGAGTGCGAGATTTCCTACAAAGATAGAAAAGGGAAGTACCAGGCTCAGCAGGGAATTGTTTACTCCAAGATAGAAGAAGAGAAGTGAGAGACAGCTACGATTTTAGATCCATTGAGCAGAAATGGCAGAAGAAATGGTTCACTAGCCGAGACTTTCAGGTTACTGAACACTCCGATCGGCCGAAGTATTACGCTTTGGAGATGTTGCCTTATCCGAGCGGCAAACTTCACATGGGGCACGTGCGCAATTACAGCCTGGGCGATGCTGTAGCGCGCTATCTGTGGATGCACGGTTACAACGTACTTCATCCCATCGGGTGGGACTCTTTCGGCCTTCCCGCGGAAAATGCCGCCATCAAGAACAATACGCATCCGGAAAAGTGGACGCTGGATAACATCGCCAACATGAAGCGGCAATGTATGCGCCTGGGGATCAGCTACGACTGGAGCCGCGAAGTCACCACCTGCTTTCCCGATTACTATCGCTGGAACCAATGGTTTTTCCTGCGCATGTTCGAGCGCGGCATCGCTTACCGAAAAAAAGGGATCGTCAACTGGTGCAATGTGTGCCAGACGGTGCTGGCCAACGAACAGGTTGAAGATGGCCGCTGCTGGCGCTGCGAAAGCGAAGTCGAGAAGCGCGAGCTGGAGCAGTGGTATTTCAGAATAACCGACTATGCCGAGCAACTACTCCAAGACCTGGACCAGTTGCAATCCTGGCCCGAGAAAGTCATCACGATGCAGCGAAACTGGGTGGGGAAATCCGTCGGCGCTCAAGTCCGATTTTCACTGGAAGGTGACGATGAGCCAATCGAGATATTTACCACCAGGCTGGACACCATCTTTGGAGCAACTTTTATGGTCCTGGCTCCTGAACATCCCCGAGTTGCCCAACTGCTGACGCATCATCCCGACGGAGAAAAGGCAATGGAAGAAGTGCGCAAATATCGGGCGCAGCAAAGTCAGATCCGTGAGGGAGGCGAGAGCGAGAAGCTCGGCCTGTTTAGCGGCAGTTACGCCATCAATCCTTTCACACACGAGCGGATCCCGATTTGGATCGCCAACTTCGTACTGATGGAATATGGCACGGGCGCCATCATGGCAGTGCCTGCGCATGACAGCCGCGATTACGAATTTGCACAAAAATACCGCCTGCCGATACGGCGTGTCATTGAGCCGGACAGCAGCAGCGGTTCGGAGACGGCTCACCCAGAGACGAGCCAGGATAGTCTGCCTTACTGCCAGTACGGCAGGTTGATTGATTCAGGAGCATATTCCGGACTGACTTCGGAAGAAGCTTTACAAAAGATGTATGCGCTTATTAAAGCGGAGGGAATAGGCGAGCCCACCGTTACCTACCGACTGAAGGACTGGGGCATTTCGCGTCAAAGGTATTGGGGAACACCCATCCCCATCATTTATTGTCCAGATTGTGGAGCAGTTCCGGTTCCCGACGATCAGCTGCCGGTGCGTCTGCCGCGCGTCGAGAACATCAAACTGGGTGTTTCTCCCCTGGCGACTGTCGCGGGATTTCTGAAGGCTCCCTGTCCCAAATGTGGAAAAAGCGGCAAGCGCGAGACCGACACGATGGACACTTTTGTAGATTCATCATGGTACTTCTACCGTTACTGCGATCCTGACAATTCACGGATGCCTTTCGCGCCTGAAAAAGTGAAATATTGGTTTCCCGTTGATCAATACATCGGCGGCGTCGAGCATGCCATCTTGCACCTAATATACATGCGCTTCTTCACCAAGGTGATGCGCGACCTGGGTCTGGTTACGTGGGACGAACCTGTCCTGAATCTGTTCACCCAGGGGATGGTCACCAAGGATGGAGCCAAGATGTCCAAGAACAAAGGAAACGTCGTCGATCCGGACGAATTTGTAGACCTGTTTGGGGCCGATACGGTGAGACTCTTCATACTGTTCGCTGCCCCGGCCGAGAAGGACTTGGACTGGAAAGAGACAGGCGCCGAAGGTTGTTTTCGCTTTTTGAATCGGATTTGGAGGGTGTTTTCCAATTATGAGGCGTCGATAGGCCAGCCTTGCGGCGAAGTGCAGCCGCGTACGGAGAATGACAGGAAACTGCTGCGCGAACTGCATCAAACTCTGCAGCGCGCGGGTCAGGATATGAGTCGATTTCATATGAACACGGCTATTGCAGCCGTGATGAAGTTTCTGAACTCACTATACGATTATGACGAGCGCGTCGCCGAAAAAAATTGGCCCCTGCTGCGAAATGTTTTTGAAAAAATGGCGCTGATACTCTCTCCATTTGCCCCGCATTTTTGCGAAGAGATCTGGGAACGGCTGGGGCATCAGGGCAACATCTCTTTCCAGCACTGGCCGCAAGCCGACCCCGTTTGGCTGGCTGAAGAACAGATCGAAATCGTCGTCCAGGTCAATGGAAGAGTGCGCGGGAAACTTCTGGTACCTGCGGGAATCGATGAAGAAAGTTGCAAGAAATTGGCGCTTGAGGACCGGCGCATCCAGAGCTATCTGGCGGGGAAAGCAATCCAGAAGATGGTCTACGTGCCCGGCAGACTGCTGAACATTGTTGTCCCTTGAAAAAGTCGAAAGTCGAAGGTCGAAAGTCGAAGGTCGAATACACCCACCGTAAGAATGAATTTGCTGTTGGTGGAAGAATGCCAGTCACTAAATCTGAGTCAGGACTTTCGACTTTCGGCCTTCGAGTTTCGACTTTCTTTTTGTCATTGGCACTGCTCTCGGCGTACACGGGCTGTGGCTATCACGTCAACGCTCCAACGCCTGCGCTAGCCAAGCTTCAAATACTGGCCATTCCGATGCTGAAAAACTCGACTTCCGTTTTTCAAGTCGAACAGCGCCTAACACGGGCCTTGATTGAGGAGTTTTCTCGCCGCAGTCCGTATCACGTTACGTCCAGCGAATCAGGCGCTGACGCGGTCGTCCGCGGCGAGGTGTTTTTCCTCTCCGCAACGCCGGTGATTATTGGAACCCAATCTTTTGGAACAACTTTCCTCGTGACTATGTATGTGAAGGTTTCCGTGGTGGATTTGAAGACCAACAAGACGCTCTTTCGCAACGACAACTATACATTTCGCGAGCAATACGTTATCAATCGGGATGTGCAACAGTTCTTCTCGGAGTTAAATCCCGCTTTGGAGCGCATGGCCCGCGACTTTGCCCGCAGCGTCGCGGCCAGTGTGCTGGTTGGGAATTAGTCTGGACTATTCACAAATGTTCACCACAAAGACACAACCCAGCGAAGCCGTAACCAAAACCAAAAAGCCGTT
>DASYPF010000404.1:0-4625 GCA_036006905.1 Acidobacteriota bacterium | reverse complement strand
GTAAGCGACGGGTCCCGCAGATTGTCAAGTGTGCGGGACCCGTCGCTTACGCTCCGGGCTCTGCCGTGGGTGGCGCCTGTCGCCCGGGAGAAATGTCCAAACTCCAGGCTAGGCCCTTCGGGCCTAGCCCGCCTTAGACGGGCGCTGGGCTTTGGACATTTCCATGCGAGGACCGTGGGGCGGTCGCATAAAATAGCCCGGGGCAGAGCGCGTTTTTTGCGCGGCGCCCCGGGTTAAACACCCCCCAAAGAATCAAACTCCGTCAGGGGTTTCATATTTTTGTTTTCGCAAAAACGAGAGTTCGCCGGTTATGTGTGCTAAGAGGAACACATAACTATGGCTCACACAGATTCGGCGCAACACTATATCCTAGAATGCAAATGACGCTCTTCACAAGAATCAAGGACGGAATTGAAAAAGCCCTGCCTCTGTTCAAATATCTCGTTCTGAAAACTGAGACCCACGCCTTCTGCGGCTCGCTGGCCTTTTTCACACTGCTGGGGTTTTACCCCTTCTGTTTTCTGCTTCTGGCGCTGGCCAAACAAGTATTCCACTGGAGTTCACCTGAAGAAGTCATTGTGTTTACTTTGTCGGATTACTATCCGACCGGAAAGGAATTCCTGCTGCGCAATCTGCAGGTCTCTGTTTCTCTATACGGCGACAAGATCGCGCCGGGTTCAGTATTCTGGGTTCTGCTTGGGGCGGCCGGTTTTTTTGTTCCACTCGAGGCGGCCTTCAACAGACTGTGGAACTTCAAGGACGACCGGCCGTACTGGAGGAATCAAATAATCGGTTTTCTGCTAACCAGCGCCTGTTGCGCTCTGGCTGTGTTTTTCATTCTATGTACGGCAGTCTTTTATTCGGCAATATCTCGATTGATCTTCTGGGAACTGCCGGCGAGAGTATTGAGGTATGTGTCTTTTAAGATTTCGGCCATTTGTTTTTCGGTCTCCGCTATCTTCCTGTTCTACAAGTTTCTGCCCAACGGCAAGGTTCACGCCTCGCAGGTGCTGCCCGCAGCGATTCTTGCCGGAGTGATTGCAGAAGGCGTGCGGTGGATTTACCTGCTGGCTTTGCCATTTTTACAACTGCAGAAGAGTCAGGGACCCTATTATGTTTCGCTCAGCTTCGCGCTGTTGGCATATGTCGAGGCCTTCGTCCTTATGGGCGGCGCATTTCTGGCAACCGGATCCCGGAGGATCCCTGCCGGAAAGACGCTGACAGGCCAAATGCGTTAGCGATGTCGGGCCAACTGAGCCGCGCGCATCAGCAAGCGGACTCTCCAAGGTAGCGATAAGCAAGCGGACCCCGGATTATTCACAAATATTCACCGCAGAGACGCAAAGAACGCGGAGGTGACGCAGAGAATAGGGCTGAAGCTTGAAGTATGAAGACTGAAGCATTTATCAACAGGATGCACTCTCTTGATGAGTCTTCATACTTCAAGCTTCAGCCCCGTCCTCCGCGTTATCTTTGCGTTCTTTGCGTCTCTGCGGTGAATACTTGTGAATAACCTGGACTTACGCGCGCGGCTCAGTTTGCCACCTGGAACTTGGAAATTTTGGCTTAGCCCGCGGCTTCCGACTTTCGACTTGCGGTCTGCGACTTTCGACTTTCTTCTGGAATATACCTTTCGGTTCTCCCTAATTTGCCCCCCAAGCCCATCGCTACAAAGAAAGCCGACACGGCGACAAAGCCAGCCAGCCGCAACTGGGCCAGCTCCCTGTCGGGAAAATTGAATCTGGCGCCCAATCGCCAAAGGATCCAGCCTGCAAATTGGGAGGCGATCACCATCCAGATTGTCACATAAAACCATGCCCGCTCGGATCCTTCGTTCGCTGTGGAAAGCCGCGCGCGCGGCACGCAGTCCATCCATGTCGCGCCGACAATAAGCAGTGCGAGCGGGTAATAGAGCCAGAAATACAGTTGAGCAAGCATCCACTTCCCGCTGATCGCTGCGATCGCCAGTCCCATGAAATTCAATGTGAACGGCACCAGCAAATCGATCCAGGCGGTCGTGTAGCAGACTACTCGATAAGGAAGATTCGGCATCTCTATGCCCCAGTATGTAATGTAAGGGCGCGGCTCCACACCCGGCAGTCGCCCCGCGGCGCCCCTCCAGAGGCAGACAGCCGCAACGATCGCCAGCCAGACCCAATGGCGCCGATCCGGACCATGGAGAAAAAGATCGAAGGTGAGATTGCCGGGAAGAATAAAGAAGACCCATATCCAGAGAGGGAGGTGCAAAAGGCGGTAGTAGATTTTATTCCTTTCTCGCTCGACGACCTTTTTCATGAATTAAGAATTAAGAATGAAGAATTAAGAGGTGATTTCATTTTCGGTACTTTTTTGCTCGTTGTCTTTGCAATAAAGTCGGCCCTGCTTTGCCCAGCCTGAGCTTCATGGAGATTTGCCCCAATAGAAGTCCCACACCGCAGCAGCTGTTTGCCTAATATCGCGCCGACACATTCTTTTCTCAGCTCTCGATATAGCTTTATAATGCGCAGGGAGTAGCAGACAGTGCGTTCTAGTATGTCAGGTCTCACAACTTTTAGTCTGTTGTTCATGCTTATACTCAACTGGCCCCATCATCTTTTTGCGAAGTCTTTTTGATGTTTTTTGAGAAAATCCATTCAGGAAGTGGAATTCTTAATTCTTTATTCTTAATTCTTTATTCCCCAACCCGGCAACTTTTTCTTGCAATTGGCGCGCAATTTCTTCAGGAGGTGTATTAGCAGCGAATTGAATCGGTTTTCCGATAGAGACTTTCACCGCGCCGGGTGGCGCCATGTGCCGATGGGCAATTTTCAGCTCAAACAATCCATCGATCCGCACCGGAACCACGGGAAGGCTCAGGTTGTTGACCAGCAATCCAATGCCGGCTTGGAATGAGGCCACCTTTCCGTCTCGGGTGCGCATGCCCTCCGGGAAAACCAAGATGCTATAGCCACGGTCTACCGATTCGCCGGCAAAAGCAAAGCTTTCGCGAAACCCGCTCTGCTTCGGCAGAGGGAATACATTGAACAGCCCCACCACCAGCACATAACTCAATTTCTCGATCCATTTCCTGAAGAAGCCAAACGTCTCGGGTGGATCCTGCATCGCTCGCAGCAGTTCCCCTTCCATAGCGGTTGCCAGCCGATTCCGAAACCGGCCCGGCAATGCCGCCAGGATAAAACCGATGTCCACAGCGGTGATGTGGTTGGACACAATAATGACCGGCCCCTGGGTGTGACGCAACTCCTCTCGCCCGCGAATCTTGGGCCAAGCCAACTGTAAAGTTGCCGGCCATACACACAAATAGTAAACCGCCGGACGAATCCACGTCATGGGCCAACGCTGTGGCCAGCGCGGATACGAGTAAGCGATTCGTTGCGCGGCGGGTTTGCGAAGCATCTGCTCCAACTCGCCAACCGTCGTGGTCGCAGTAAACTGCGCTTCGTTCACATCTACCTGATACCGATCTTCAATCGCGCTCAACAATTCCACCCGGTCGATGGAGCCGAGATTTAAATCCTGGGCGAGGCTCATTTCGGAAGAGAGTTCGTCAGGGCTGCGTCCCGTCACACGCGCGATCAAATCGGCGAGCGTGCCCCCAGGTGAGGGGAATCCGGTCTGTCCGCCCAGCTTCGCCTGGACCGCCTGCTGTACCGCGCCGGCACGGATCTTTTGCGTCGACGTCCGAGGGAAATCTTCCTCCGGCCAAACAAACCATTGCCGAATCTGCTGATACTCCGCCAGAGACTCATTAGCTCGCTGGATGACAGGTTTGGGATCGGCGCCATCCTGGCGAAGGACCAACACAGCGCAAGCTTCCGCATTTCCATTACGAGGCAATCCAATCACCATGCAATCGCGTACCTCAGGCTGGCGGCGCAGCGCCGCTTCCAGATCTTCCGGATGCACCTTCATCCCTTCGGAGGTGACGATGACACTTTTCTTGCGCCCTTTGAAATAAAGATTACCGTCCGAATCCAGCTCACCCATGTCACCGGTGTGGAACCAACCTTCTTCGCCCAGCACCGGTCTCAGTTCTCGGTCCTGCCAGTATCCGGTCGCAATGTTTTCTCCACGCACCAGGATTTCACCGCTTTCCGAGAGTTTGACTTCCAGGCCCGGCAGCACTTTGCCGATAGAACCCTTCCCCAGCTTGAACGGATGATTAATGCTGACAAGCGAAGTGGTTTCGGTGAGGCCGTAGCCCTGAATCACAACAAAACCGAGCTGCGACCAAAAGCGGTCAGTCGCCGGTTCCAGCGCCGCGCCTCCCGAAATGAATGCCCAGAATTTCCAACCAAATTGGCGATGTACACGGCGAAAACGCCACCACCGCTTCAAGAAATGTTCTTGTTCGGCGCGTCGCATTTGTTGCTGGAACCAAGCCAACCTCCCCGCAATCTCAAAGTCACGCTCGATCTTGCCGCGCAGACTCTCCAGCAATCGCGGAACCGTCACCACCGCTGAGATTCGTTCCCGCTTCACTGTGCGGATAATCTCCGAAGGGTTCAGGCCTTCCTGGAAGATGACGGTTCCTGCCAGCAACTGGGGGACGAAGATACCGAGAAATTGTCCGAAAACATGACTAAGAGGCAACAAATTCAACAATCGAATCGGGTGAAAAATAC
>DASYPF010000403.1:0-6584 GCA_036006905.1 Acidobacteriota bacterium | reverse complement strand
AGGACTACAAAGGCGCTCTGGAAGCTTGGACCACGCTGCTCAAGAAGCACCCTACTTTCCAGAATGCAGATCAGATCAAAAAGCAGATTGAGCAAGTGAAAGCAGAAATGGAAGGCAAGAAGGGATAATGGCCGCGTTTCTGTTCCGGGTCCTTTTGGTGATTTTCCTACTTTATATTGCGCGTTCTGTTTTAAGACGCATCCTCAGCAACGTATTGCCTCCAAAATCTTCCCCAAAATCTGATCCGCGCGTGATTCGGGGAGTAATGATAAAAGACCCTGTCTGCGGCACTTACGTGGATGTTCAGGTTGCTTTAACCAGCAGGAAAGACGGCCAAAACTTTTATTTCTGCTCAGAAGCCTGCCGCCAGCGCTTCTCGGAAAGCAAAACGGCCTAGTGTAAGCATTCTGCAAGTAACTTGTATTGCCGCGCCGGTCCCTTCCGGTCGCGGTTTTGCGGTTGCTTTCACGCCGAAGGCGCACTTGGTCTGCTTTGTGAAATTCGTAGCTAAGCTCTTCCAATCCGTGGCTAAATGACAGGATGAAAATTCGTACTCTTGGCATTGTCGCCAAGTACAAGCCGGAAGTAGGCCCGATTCTTGCTCGCGTTGTTCGCTGGATGCAAGACCAAGGAGTGGGAATTCTGGTCGACTCGACTTCCGCAAAACTTTTGGACTTTAAGGTTCCGCGGGCCTCCCTGGAAAGGCTCCCCTTCCGTAGTCAGGCCATCGTCGCGCTGGGCGGTGATGGAACCATTCTGGCCGTAGCCCGATCGATCCAAAATAGCGGCACACCGATCCTTGCCGTCAATCTTGGATCGCTTGGCTTTCTGACAGAGATCAAGCTGGACGAGCTGTATCCCGCCCTCTCCCGCGTCATCGAGAATAAATTCTTCGTGGATGTGCGCTATATGATCGACAGCTCCGTCAAGCGCAAAGGCAAAATACTGGCACGACACACGGCGCTCAATGACGTGGTGATCAACAAAGGAGCGCCGGCTCGCATCATTCAGTTCGAGGCCTTCAGCAACCGCGACTACATCGCCAGTTTTCTCGCCGACGGCCTGATTATTTCCACTCCCACCGGTTCGACCGCCTATTCCCTGTCGGCCGGTGGCCCGGTGGTTTATCCCAATTTGGAATGTCTTGTCCTGACTCCAATCTGTCCTCATACGCTGACCAATCGCCCGCTGGTGATCCCACTGGACTCGAAAGTGCGCGTCATCCTGCGCCAGGGTGAAGAAGTGATGCTGACCGTAGATGGCCAAGTGGGTATGCGACTGCAACTGGAAGATGAGATCACGGTAACAAGATCCAGGAGCACCGTGAAGTTAATTCACCCGGAAAACAAGAACTACTTTGACGTCCTGCGGGAAAAGTTGAAGTGGGGGGCGCGGTGAAGTGCGAAGTACGAAGTTCGATGACGAAGTTTGAAATGACGAAGTGCGAGGTTCGAATGTCGAAGTTTGAAATGACGAAGTGCGAAGTTCGAATATCGAATGAGTAAGAAGTGTTAGCAGGTTGGCGGGTTGGCAGGATGGTATTGGCAAGTCGCGGGTTCCAAGGTGGTTTCAAGGTGGCAGGTTGCCCGGGGACCTGAAACCCAGGAACATGGGGACGTCAACGGCCGCTTCCAACCTGCCAACCGAACACCTCCTATCTCATTCGACATTCGAACTTCGCACTTCGTCATTTCGTACTTCGCACTTCGTCATTTCAAACTTCGTCATTCGAACTTCGTACTTCGCACTTTCGCCTCGCGCCGCAACAGATCCATCATGGCATCCAGTTTCTCCATCAGCCTCCTGGGAGTGCGCTTCTGGCGCCGAGCAAGCGCGTAAGCGGTCAAAATTGGCAGCGCTATGGTGCTATCCAGATAACAGACGACCGCGTCGGGTAAGCGGTCCGGATCTATTTTTCCCCAACTCACCGCTTCTCCCGCTGTTGCCCCTGAAAGGCCGCCAGTATCGGGGCGGGCATCGGTTATCTGCAGAAAATAATCATGCCCCTTTTCATTGATTCCGAGCACTTCCTGAATCTGAGGCTCCGTCTGGAGCATGAAGTTCTTGGGAGATCCCCCGCCCAAAACAAAAACCGCGCTCTTCCCTCCCGAGCGTTTGGCATCCAAGACGATCGCTGCTGTTTGGTTCACGTCAAGATTAACGTCAAATGCGAGCTTGTTGCCTTCCAGAGCTTTTGCTGCCACATTCATTCCGATAGAACTGTCCCCGGGCGACGAGGTGAAGATGGGCACTGCATGCTGATAAGCGGCGGCGAGAAGGGAGCGACGGTCCAAACCCAAGACTTTTTCCCGCTCTGCCACGTAGCGCCCCACACGGTAATGGAACTCTGCCGTGCTCATAGTCCGCTGAAATTCAGGAGCGGAGACCACTTCGCGATAGAACGCGTCAGTCGACAGCAATACGTCATAGTGGAAGAAAATGTCATAGATGCGCACCACGCCTTCCTCGCGCAACACGACGTCGCTGACGTTGGCAGTGCCGCGATGCATCTTCAAGCCAATTCCAAAGTGGGTGTCATGATAAAGGTTGGCGCCGGTGCTCACCATCCAGTCGACGAATCCTGCCTCGATAAGAGGGATCAGCGCCGAGCGTCCCAAACCCGCCGGTGTTAGTGCTCCGGAAATACTGAATCCCACCGTCACGTCCGGCGCTAGTATCTTCTGCGTAAAAAGCTGGCATGCTTCTCTCAGCCGCGCAGCGTTGTATGCAAGAAAAGTCTGATCGATGAGATCGACAATCGAGGTGTTTGGCCCAATAATGAGCGGATCGATTTCTTTCCCTTTAAGATAGCGGCTCATGGGCCCTCTACGGAATGATGTCCATCAAAGTATACTCCGCAACCGAGCCCCGCTAGGCGGGGCGCAGAGAATTGTAGCCGAGACTGTGAGGGCGTGCTTCTCAAATCCGAGCCGCGCGCGTAAGCAAACGGACTCTCGATGTAGCGTTGCTGATCCGGAGAAGATTGTGACGACAAGTTCCTGGCGTTCTAACAATGGTGGAGAAATCCTACATCGCGGGTCCGCTTTCTGACGCGCGCGGCTCGGCCATTTCCAATTATTGGAACGCCATTTTTTAAAAAACCATAAACGGGGCCCGTGTTACTGTCGCGCTCGATCCGCATTCCCACAAGAAATCATCGGACTATCTTCCCTTTTTGCGCCGCTTACGGTAACCTTCCATTGTCAGATGAGATGCGGACTAAGCAGTCTCAAGGCCAGACGGCAACCTGGAGTTTTGAGCCCGGTTCCATCGTTTGTATTTTTTATTTTATTGCCCAGGAGCTGCCGGCAGGTCCCCGGCCGCTCTTTCGCCTGCCCGCCAAAAGAGCGCCTCTGGTCTGCTGATCCACCGTTTTCCTTTTTCCCGTTTCAATAACTCACACGGTCGGAACTGACCATCACCGGAGGAATTGCCATGAAGAGTTTGTTATTTCGGACAATCGGGTTTCTTGCATTCATGGCGCTGGCTATCTCTTACCCTCGCGCCGCGGAAAAAAACGAGGGAAACAGCGCAACAAAGACTCCCCCCGCACCGGGAGCGCAGGTTCAGGCAGAATCGCTGCAGGCTCTAAAAATTCAGATTGACGCTTTGAAGTCCGATTACGAAAAACGTATCAAGGATTTAGAGGCGCAGGTACAGCAACTGCAAACGCAGATGCTGCAGGCTGCTCCGGAAGCCGCTGAGGCAGCCGCAGCTCCTCCACCGCAGGCCGTCCAGGCTATCCCGGGCGCCTTGAACCCGGCTATATCCGCGATAGGAAACTTCGTAGCGCGCGGCGACAGTCAGAAAGTCTTCAACGACGAGAACGAACGGATCGACAACAAGAAGTTCGTTCGCGAGGCGGAAATCGACATGCGCGTCCCGGTCGATCCTTATGCCGACGCCGTCCTGATCGCGTCCCTGGAGTCATCCACGCCCGGCAGATTTTCCATCGACGTCGAGGAGGGCTACGTCAACATCAAGAAGCTTCCCTTCCTGGCCAGTTCTCCGCTTGGTCTGAAGCTGAAGGTGGGCCGTTTTCGCCCCGCTTTCGGTAAAGTAAATATTCTTCACACCCACGATCTGCCGCAAAGCTTTCGACCACTTCCCATACAAGAATTCCTGGGCGAAGAGGGATTCAACCAGAATGGTGTTTCAGGCAATTTCTTCATCCCCACTCCCTGGGATCCCAATTCCAACCTGGACGTGACCCTGGAATTCTTAAACGGCGGGGACATTGCAATTTCTCCGGAAATCCGCAGCCGCGCCTCGTACCTGGGGCACGTACGCTGGTTTCGCAACTTCGGCGACGCAAATATATTTGAACTGGGCCTGTCTGGGTACTTTCATCCGCGCGGCAATGAGGTAGCTTCCACCAACTTCCAAGGACTTGATTTTCTTTACCGATGGAAGCCGCTGCGACTCGGGGAGTGGAAGTCATTTCTGCTGGGAGGCGAGCTGATGTTTGCCCATCGGCCTTACCCCGAGGCAGCCGAGCCACCCGATGTAGCAAGAGCCATTGCCGGCTTGCAGCCGGGGCATGGCAAACCGCTCGGATATACACTTTTCGGACAGTGGCAATTCGACCGCAGAAAATATGCCGGCGTGCGTTGGGACCAGACCACTACGATGTTTGATCCGCGACTAAAGCGCCGAAGTGTGACGCCTTATCTCTCTTACTACTTCAGCGAATTCCTGCGTTTCCGCGTGAACTATGAGCATCGCTGGAGCGACCTGTTCACCGAGGACCAGCGCAACTCGGTGTTTCTGGAACTGAATTGGGTCTTCGGCTCGCACCCACCCGAACCGTTCTGGGTAAACAAATGAAAAAGCTCAACAATTTTGTGTAGATTCCATCTAATCAAAAGTCGATCTCTGTGCATCCTCTGTGATCTCTGTGACTCTGTGGTGAAAAGCTCAACGGTAAATCACCACAAAGCTACAGAGAACACGGAGATTTCACAGAGAAAACGATTAAGGAGTCTCTAAATGAAATCTCTCAAAACAATTTTACTTTTGCTCACCTGCTCACTGGTGTTCGGTTCGGTTGCGGCAGCCGACAAAAAGGTGCACGTCGTATGCACGCTGCCCACACTGAAAGCCCTGACAGCAGAGGTGGGTGGCGACCGAGTTGACGTGATCGCACTGGCCAGGGGAGACCAAGACCCGCACTTTGTAACCCCAACGCCAGTGCTGATGAAGAAAACGCGAGAAGCTGACTTGTTCATTGAAAACGGCTTCTCGCTGGAATTGTGGGCCAACGAAGTAGTCAACGGTTCCGGCAATCCCAAAATCTTCGGCGGCACCCGAGGCCGAATCATCGCCAGCTATGGCATATCCCCGCTGGAAGTCCCTTCGGTGATTTCACGCGAGCTGGGCGACATCCATCCGCAAGGCAACCCGCACGTCTGGCTTGATCCGCTGGAGGCCAAAATCCAGGCAGGAAACATTTGCGAAGCACTGAAAGCTGAAGATCCGGCGGGGGCTTCTTATTATGAGTCGCGCAAGGGGGATTTCTTCAGACGCGTGGACAATGCATTGTTTGGGCCGGAGCTGTTAAAACTAGTGGGAATCCAAAAATTGACGCGGCTAGCGTGGAGCGGACAGTTGCAAAATTTCCTGGAGACTCAAAAGATCGGCGGGCAGCCGCTCAGTGAGAAGACCGGTGGGTGGCTGAAGGCTGCGGAATCGCTGCGAGGCAAAAAAGCCTACGAGTTCCACAAAGTGTGGGTGTATTTTGCCAGGGTATTCGGACTTCAGTTGGTCGGAACCATCGAGGAGCGCCCCGGAATTCCGCCCGGACCTCAGCATCTCAGACAAGTCACGGAGAAAATGAAAGCTGACAAAATTCCGTTGATCCTCGTAGACAACTTCTACGATCCATCGAGTCCTAATAACATCGCGCGCGAAACAGGAGCCAAAGTGGTCTTGCTTCCCAACCAAGTAGAAGGGGAACCGGGGATCAGAACCTATTTTGACCTGATCAACCATATAATCCGTAAAATTACAGAGGCGCTGAAATAAAAATGCCCGCGGTCCTGGAACTGAAATGGATGCTGGTCCCCTTCCTGGCATGCCTGGTTCTTTCGATAAACCACGTCTACCTGGGAATCCACGTCATCGCCCGGAAGGTGATTTTCGTCGATCTGGCGCTGGCACAGATCGCGGCGCTGGGCGCGACTTATGCGCTTACGCTTGGATACGATCCTAATAGCGACGCGGTCAAGGTGTCATTTTTCTCGCTTGCATTCACGTTTGTCGGAGCCGGCGCTTTCGCCATCGCCCGGATGCGGAAGGAAAAGGTGCCGCAGGAAGCGTTCATCGGCATCATCTACGCGGCGGCTTCAGCGGCCGCGATTTTGATTTTGTCCAAATCGGCAACGGGCGGAGAAGAGTTGAAGCACATGCTCGTTGGCGATGTGCTGCTGGTCGCACCCAGGGAAGTGCTCAACATGGCGATTCTCTATGGCAGTATCGGGATCTTCCATGTCATTTTCCGGAAGAAGTTTCTGGCCATCTCGCTCGATCCAGAGCGAGCAGAAGCATCAGGAATGAATATCCGGCTGTGGGATATCCTGTTCTAC
>DASYPF010000402.1:0-15364 GCA_036006905.1 Acidobacteriota bacterium | reverse complement strand
TTGTTTACTCTGGCGGGACCCGTCGCTGACGCTCCGGGCTCTGACTCTCTGCGTTCTCTGAGTGGCCCTCAACCATTAAAAAGTTTACCGTTATCCAGCTTGAACTTTTACTGGTGATTCTGGCCTTTGCGTCACCTCTCAGAGCCCAGCCCTTCACCTTTGCGGTGAAGCACAAGCATTTGCGCGGGCACTGCTCGGGTAAATTAATCATCGGCGAGGAGGGCATTGAATACTCCACCGCCTATGTGAAGCACGCCCGCAGATGGTCCTACGTCGATCTGAAGCGCATTGAGATTTCCACAGCCAAGGAACTAAAACTCCAGACCTACGAGGATAAGAAATATTGGCTTGGGTCGGATAAGGAGTTCAACTTTACAGTAGTAGAAGGAGCGATTACCGCCGACGTTTACCAATTTTTGCTCTCGAAAACGCCGCGCCCTTTGATTACTGGCGTCCCTTTTCCATCTGGCTTCTCTGTTTTCGAGATCCCGGTGAAGCATAAGCAATTCCGACACGGGACTCAGGGAGTTCTTAAAATTGGGGACAATGAGGTTGTCTACCAAACGTCTTATTCCAAGGATTCCCGCATCTGGCTTTATAAGGACATCCAAAGCATCGGCCTGATGGATCCGTTCAGCTTTCGCATTACCACACTGCTGGAAACTTACACGTTTGACCTGAAGCTCGCCATGACTCCCGAGCAGTATGATTACTTGTGGGATCGGGTTTATCGGCTGAAGAATCCTCTCTCCAAATAAAACTACCGGGAGTCACTCCATTCGAAAGATTTCGTGCATCTCTCGAAAATCAGGGTCCTTCATTGGGCTGACCAGCTTTTGCCATTCGATATCGAGCGGATCTTGGCCAAGTGCCGCTTGAGCGGCCTTCCAATTCTCTACCTCCATGTACATGAAGAGAGCTTCATCGAACAAAAAGAGCAAAATGCGGTGCACACCTGCCCGGCGGTATCGCGACACCAGCTCAGGCGAGATGTTGTTGTGGGCTTCAATATATTGTTCCCGAAATTCCGGCTTCAGGCGGGCGACAAAACCGTGGCGTTCCATGCCGGGAGATTATAGCGCGGGAGCTTGAAACATTCCGTTTGCGCAACCATCTAAATAGCAGGGAACGGTTTTTGAGCTTTGGAGGCTCTATGAGATTGCTAAGAAAAGAGTTAATCGGAACCGCGGTGCTGGCACTGCTCTTTGGGGTGTTCGCACTGGCGCATGATGATCGTGGAAAAGGAAGCAAGGAAAGCGCTTACCGGCTAGGCTACACTGACGGACAACGCGACGGTTTGCGTCATGGACAGGCAGACCGCGACCGGGGAGTCGGATTTGATCCCAACAGCCGCGAGCTGAGACAGGCGGGTAACGATGTCCGGATCGACCACAAAGGTGACTACAAGAAGGGTTACCGCGAAGGTTATCAAATCGGGTACCGCGAAGGGTACGAACAGCGCGGCGGTGTTTACGGGCGTTACCCCGATCGTTCCACTTATCCCGGGGATTCTCGATACCCCAATCCTGACCAGGGCCGCTATCCCTACCCCGACCAGGGCCGATATCCAGATCGAGGCCGCGGAACGGCTTTCGACATGGGAATGGACCGGGGATATCGTGACGGCAACGAAAAAGGCCGATCGGATTACGACAAGCGCCGCTCTCCTGATGTGAGACGGCATGACTGGTACAATGATGCCGATCGCGGATATAGCTCCAGTTACGGAAACAAACGCGACTATCAGGCCGGATACCGCAACGGGTTCCAGCGCGGCTACGATGAGGTATATGGCGGGCGTGGCACGTCTGGTCGCAGCGGTGGGTCGATTTGGGACAACATCTGGCGCCGGCGATGAGACGTCGAGCAAAGAAGACAGCCCAACAGAGATTGCTGCCACCTGATCCGATTGGCAATCTCTAATAAGAACCACAGTTGCTGTGGTTTTGAGAAGGCGGAGGAGAAATCCTCCGCTTTTTTTATGATTGGGAATCGCCCGATCGTTTTCACGGCGCACGGGCGGGCGGTGGCGGTGTAGTGGCTGCGTTCGCGCGCCCGCAGCTTAACCGGGGCGTTATGCCGATATCGCCTATCCCCGCGCAGTTGTTGTAGAATCGTGATCGTGATGAGGAAACCACCGTGGATGGATTCTAGACGGCTGTTGCTGATGGCCACGCGAAACAGATAGCGAGCCAAATAGTCGAGAACTTTCTGACCGCTTCCGGATGGCTGGCAATGCACCACCCAGTTTTTCTTCCACACATCTGCCGGCGCCTGCTCGAGCAAGCCTGCCTTCTTGAGTGCGGCACACACTTTAGCTCGAAAGATCAGCGATAGCGCCTCGACCGGTACCAGATAGTCGGAGTTTTTCAGCTCCATCCACTTTGTGCCATCAGTGGACAGTCCTCCAGCGGAGGTGACAATATAGTGTCGGTGACAATATAGTGTCTGTCACAGTCAGCCGGCTTAAATGGCTATGTTCATTAAGAATTTTTGTGCGCTGGTGTTGTTTTTGTCGTTGTTCCGCGGACTAGGCCTACGGAGAAAAGGAGTATACTTGCGTCATGAGTCCTACCGCTGAGGAGTTGCTCCGGCAGGCATTGAGTCTCAACGAGAAGGATCGGGCGTTACTCGCCGGGGCGCTCATTGAGAGCTTGCACGGCGAAGCGGAGCCGGGAACGGAAGAGGCCTGGGAAAGCATCATCAAGCGACGGGTAGAGCAATTGGAGGCAGGAACTGTGAAGACGGTCCCGTGGTCCCAGATTAGGGAACGCCTCTTCCGTGGCTACGAGTGAGCCGCGCTGGCATCCCGAGGCCATCGGGGATGCCGAGGGAGCGCGAAATTGGTATGCTGAGCGGAGTCCGCTGGCGGCACGCGCTTTTTTGTTGGCTCTTCAAGAGGCACTGGTCGCGGTGGTCGACGCACCGGAACGTTGGCCTCTGGGGAGACACGTTTCCGACGATACGTTTTTCCAACGCGTTATCCGTACACGCTGGTCTACCGGCTGAGCCCGGACATCGAGATCGTGGCGGTTGGCGACGATGGCGGGAGGCTACAAAGCTTGCGCGCAGAACATGCTCAAGATGTTCATCGAGATGGTTCCTGAGTGTGTCACGGAGCAGAATCCGAAGTCTCCACTACGCTCCATTGTGGAGGCACTGCTTCCGTGTCGGAGCACACTGAGGCACAGGCAGAGCTACTGGCCCGAGAGCGACGCCTTCACAAGTGAGTTTGAGGGCGTGTCCCCTGAAAGACTAGAATATGCAATGGACGCCCTTCGCGCTGTCTTATTGTTTCTAAGTCCTCATGGCTACCAAATTGTTAAGGATGGACTAAGCGCCGAGCTTACTATGGCAGGGAAACACGCCCACTGCGGTCACTCTTCAGAAGATCGTTGCTGTCGGTGCTCGTAATCTTCTTCTTTCAGAGTTACGAAGCCGAGCGCGCCAATTGGTCCAGGCTGCGATGATAATGCTTGGCCAGTTGGGCCACGGCGGCCATGTAGCACTCTTCCAGTTCTTGCCGACAACTCCCTCAATTGCGTATCCTCAACCGCCTTGCGAGGGTGTCATACAGTATCTCCTTTCTGGGGAGCCCGATTGCTCCCTGGAAAGGAATACTGTCGCTGACTACTGATTGAAGTGAATTGGAAAAGCGTGGTAAACAGCAGGGAGCACGATTCAGGGCGTAGGTGGACTCCATGGAAGCAGCAAAAGAAGTAAGTCCCGCAGGCGGCGTCGAGCCTTCGGAGCAGGAGGCCTATGAGGAACTGCAATGCTACACCCTGGCAAAAGGTGATCCCGCGTTTCTGCATCAGCACGTTGTCGATGCGTGGGCCGCGCAGCACGCGGACGAGCGAACCAAGCCCATCGCGCTGACATTTGCGCTGGTCGGGCTGTACCTGCATCTCGAGAAAGGGTTTTCGGGACGGCAGGTGCAGCGCGTACATATGCTGCTTGCTCGACGCAAGCAGACCTGGCCGTCGTTCGCACTGCCGCGCGAGCGAGGGGAGGTCACCACAATCCAGGTAATGGCCACCCTGGGTGGTCCCGAGCGGGACCAGGCCATCGATGCCTGGTGCGCGTCCGTCTGGAAAGCGTTTCGCGAGAGCCACTCACGGGTAGCCGAGCTCCTGGAACAACATGGGATCGAATGACAGGTGGTTCCGCAGACTCCGACTCGATTCACCGCCTGACAGGCCATTGCAGCCGACGGTGCTTTGCCTCGCCCCTGAACGACATGGTCGTTAGTCGTACAAACGGAGGTTTATCATGAGAGGCCTGCATGTTGGTCGAAATTCTAGAAGAGCATCCTGGTGACGTTGCGGCTATCCGCGACGTGAACAAGCGCGCATTCGGTCAAGACCAGGAAGGCAACATCGTCGATGCGTTGAGATCCAACGGAGCCGTCTTGCTGTCATTGGTCGCAACACTGAATGGCCGATTGGTGGGTCACATCATGTATAGCCCGCTTTCTGTAGGTAGTAAGGGTGCGGGGGCGGCTCTGGGCCCCATGGCGGTGCTTCCCGAATACCAACGTCAAGGCATCGGCAGCAAACTGGTCGAAGCGGGAAACCGGAAACTCAAGGACGCTGGCTGCCCATTCGTCATCGTTCTGGGACACGTAAACTATTATCCCCGATTCGGGTTCAGGCCTGCCAGCGCTCATGGAATAAAGTGCGAGTGGGAAGTACCCGACAACGTATTCATGTTATTGGTTCTGGATCAGATGAAAATGCAGGGTGTTTCCGGGTTGGCCAAGTACCGGCATGAATTCTCAAGTGTCACGTAGGCGCCCAACACCTCGTTCCAACGGATGGCCCTAATGGGCCGCCGCTGATGGCCTTAGATCAGGAAAAGGCGGCATTTCACAGTTTTAGGACGGCGGCCGGCTCGTTATAGAAGAATACACTTGCAAATTCTGAAGTTAGTAAGTATTAACTTACTTTTATTCTGAAGCACAGGGGTTGCGGCGAATGCCTTCATTGCGAATGGCCGGTCAGGACCGGAAAAATCAGATCGTCGATACCGCCATCCAGCTTTTCTCCGAAAAGGGATTCAACGGCACCAAGACCAAGGAGATCGCCGACGCCGTCGGTATTAGCGAGGCGGCTATTTTTAAGTACTTCTCGACCAAAGAAGAGCTCTATTCAGCGATCATCGATCGCAAGGTCAATGAGTCCCCTACGCTGGAGTTTCCCGAAATGGAAGCGGAGCAACGAAATGACTACCGGGTGTTTTTAAAAATCGCGCAACTCATCCTGAAGAGGCACTTGAAAGATCCCAGCTTCCTAAGACTGCTCTACTTTAGCGCGCTGGAGGGACATGAGCTGGTCGAGATAGCTTATCGCAGTCATTATTCGAAAACCTGTGCGCGACTGGCTGAATATATAGAACTGCGGGTGTGCGAAAAAGCGTTTTCTCAAATAAACGCAAGTATCGCGGCGCGCACCTTCTTGGGAATGATCGTGCATTACATCGTGTCACGCGTGATTTTCAAAGACCCGACTCTGGGCGCCGATGCGTCCACCGACCCTGCGTCATTTCTGGTCACAGTGTTTCTCAACGGCATCGCCGCTCCTCCGCTGGAGGCGGCATGAAACGGTCCTTATTCGCTCTCATTTCCATTGTGCTGTTGTTTCTTGGCGGCTGTTCTCGAAGTGTGGAGCCCAAAGCAGAAGCGTCTCGAGAAACTCTCATGCCAGTTGTGAGGGTAGTTCAAGGCCGGCAGCAGACGCTTCAAAGAGAGTTGCAAGTTGTGGGAAACCTGCTGGGCAATGAGGAGGTCATCGTCAGCGCCCAGGTCGACGGTCCAGTCAAACGCGTGCTTCATGACTTGGGAGATGCCGTCAGCCAGGGCGCCGTGCTTGCGGAAATCGACCCTACTGAATTGAATATGCAGATGCAGCGCGCTCACGCTTCCTATCGCGAAGCCCTCGCGCGGCTGGGTGTACCGGAAGGCTCCGAGAAAATTCCGGCCATCGAAGACACACCTGAAGTGCGACAGGCAAGGGCGCAACTGGACGACGCCGATACCAAAGCCAAACGGATGGAAAGCCTGCTGCAGCGCGGCGTCGTTTCACAGCAGACTGTTGATGACGCGCACACGGCGCAAAAGGTCGCTGACGCTCATTACCAGGCGGCAATTCAAAGCGTGAAGAATATGACCGCATCGGCGCAGCAATTTCGCGCGGCACTCTCCTGGTCCCGAAAGAAAGCTCAAGATACGATTGTGCGATCGCCTCTGTCGGGAATCATTCAGGAAAAGATGGTGAGTGTTGGGGAGTACCTAAAAGTTAATCAAGCGATGTTCAAAATCGTTTCGATTCAGCCGCTCAAGCTGCGGGCCCAGGTTATGGAGAAGGATGCGCAGCTGGTCCGCGCCGGAATGAGCGTCGACTTAACGGTCGATGCGGTGCCGGATCGTCATTTCCAGGGAACCATTCGCCGCATCGCCCCTGCTGTCGAGGAAAACACACGCACATTCACCATCGAAGCGGCGGTTCCCAACCCTTCTGCCGTGCTGAAACCGGGCTTCTTTGCGCGTTGCACGATTCCCGTGGGAAATTACCAGGCAGTAATGGCGCCGCAGGAGTCGATTGTTAATATAGCTGGTTTGAAGAAGGTGTATGTCATTGATGGCGACGTCGTGCAGGATCGGACGGTGGATGTGGGAAGAACGGCCAATAATTGGGTTGAAATCAAAGCCGGTGTCAAGCCGCGCGAATACGTGGCCGTCAGCAATTTACAGACTTTGAGTAGTGGACTGAAAGTGAGAACCGAGAAATAAGTCCAAGGTCGTGACAATTGCGGATTGCGGATTGTGGATTGCGGATTGAGGATTTTTCGAATGCGGAGTGTGAAATGCGGAATGCGGAATTAACATCTGTTCGTGGTCCGTCGCCCGTTGTCCGTTGTGCTGAGACGGACACATCACAACGTGATGGACCACGAACCACTGACAACCGACCATTAAATCCGCAATCCACAATCCGCAATCGAATATTCCGCATTCCGCATTTCACATTCCACATTCGAAAAATCCGCAATCCACAATCCGCAATCCGCAATCGTTTCAAACTGCTAACTCTTGCCCCTGTTAACTTGAAGCTTGTATGCAAAAACTAGCTGAAATCTGCGTCAAACGGCCTGTCTTCGCCACTATGCTGGTAATGTCGCTGGTGGTGCTGGGATGGGCGTCGTACATGCAATTGGGCGTCGATCTCTTCCCCAAAATTGATTTCCCCAACGTGATCGTTCAAGTCACTCTGGAAGGCGCCGGCCCGGAAGAGATCGAGAGCCAGATTACTAAGCCGGTGGAAGAGGCGCTCAACACTATCAGCGGCATGGATGAGCTTCGTTCCGTCTCGCAGGAAGGGGTATCGCTGACCATCGCCACGTTCAAGCTGGAGAGAGACGTCGAAAGCGCCGCACAGGACGTGCGCGACAAGATATCCCGAATCCAGAATCGCTTCCCCTTCGGTACAGACCCTCCAATCATCGAGAAGGTCGACCCGGACGCCACTCCCGTCACGGCGCTGACCGTATCGGGCAATCGCAGCCTTCGCGAGATAACTGAAATTGCCCGCAAGCAAATCAAGGAACCGCTGGAGGGATTATCGGGAGTTGGGTCGATTGATATTGTGGGAGGACGCCTGCGCGAAATCCAAGTCTATCTGGATCCTCATCGAATGCAGGCTTACCGCCTGACCATCGACAAGGTGCGGCAGGCTCTGCAGACGCAGAACGTGGAAATTCCGGGAGGCCGGGTCGACCGGCCCAACCAGGAACTGGTGCTGCGCACGATGGGGCGCGTCGAACAAGTCGAGCAGTTCAATGATGTCATCGTAGATTACGTCAAGAACGCTCCTATAAAGATTTCAGATATTGGACGAGTGGAAGACGGCGTCGTAGAACCTCGTAACCTTTCTCGCTACAACGGCAAAAACGCTGTCACGCTCCTGGTGCGAAAGCAATCCGGAACGAATACCGTCAAGGTCGCAGACTCGCTGTTTCGCCAGGTTGACACAATACGCAAAGCGCTGCCGGCCGACCTCAACGTGGAAATCTCCCGCGACCTGTCCCGCTTTATTCGCAGATCGGTTGGAGAGTTGATGTTCCACTTGATCCTGGGAGGCGTGCTCGCGAGTTTCGTCGTCTTGCTGTTCCTGCGAAACCTGCGCAGCGCGTTCATCGCGGCCATATCTATTCCCACATCTTTGATCGCCACCTTTACATTGATGCGCTGGATGGATTTCACCGTCAATAATCTCACGCTGTTGGGATTGACGTTGTCCGTTGGTATCGTCATCGACGACGCCATCGTCGTCCTGGAAAATATTTTCCGCCACGTGGAGGAAGGCGGCGAGCCACCCGAACGCGCAGCGGTCAGCGCCACAGCGGAAATCGGACTGGCGGTGATGGCCACCACTCTTTCACTGGTGGTCATCTTCCTTCCTGTTGGATTCATGTCGGGAATAGTGGGCCGCTTTTTCAGCAGCTTCGGCCTGACCATGGCTTTCTCGGTTATGGTTTCGCTGCTGGTTGCTTTTACCATGACTCCGATGCTCTGCTCGGTGCTTTTTCGCGCTATGGGAAAGAAAGGAAGGGGCCGCGAGATCGGCGCAGAAGGCGATGCCGAAAATGGCGTCGAAGAATCTCGTGCGGCTCCCGCGGGCGTGGTTTCCGGACATCAGCCCTCTTCCAGAAGCAGCAAATTTTACGGTTATATCGACCGTGCTTATGGCGCCATGTTGAATTGGTCAATGACGCATCGCTGGGCCATCGTCATTATCAGCATTCTGGTCGTCTTCTCGACCTTGCCCATCTTTATGATGGTGGGAAAGGACGTTATTCCGTTTGACGATACCAGCGAATATGAACTGAATCTGAAATTACCTCCAGGCTACACTCTGGAGATGGCGGATGCAGTTTCCAAGAAGGTGGAAGCGGAGATCTCCGGGCTGCGGGGTGTCCAAAACATTCTTGTCAGCATCGGCGACCCCGACGGCTTTGCGGTGAACAATATCAATCTCTATGTCCGGCTGCTGGACGCTGAGAAAAGAAAATTCACGCAATTCCAAGCGATGACCGAGGCCCGGCAGGCGCTGAAAAAGGTCCTTCCGCCCGACATCCGTTCCAGCGTGCAGACGGTCAGCACGATCAGCACGCGCGGAAACACGTGGAGCATTCCGGTGAACTTCAGCCTGCGCGGCGACGACTTAAAGAAGCTGGAACAGCTTTCCACCTTCATTACGCAGGAGATGAGGAAGATTCCAGGCTTCCTCGACGTCGATACCACGCTGGAACCCGGCAAGCCTGAGCTGCGCGTGGAGCTGGATCGCGAAAAGGCCGCCGCTCTGGGAGTGCGTGCCGCCGATGTGGCGTCAGGCATGAGAACCATGGTGGGAGGCGACAAGATCGGCAAATTCCGCGATCTGGACGAGCAGTATGACGTCCGCTTGCGCCTTGACGATAAATACCGCAATGATCCCGAGACGCTGCAGCGTGTGATGATCCCGAGCCAGACCGTGAGACAAGTAGAATTGGCTAATCTGGCGCGTTTGCGGCACGACACCGGACCGGTGCAGATCGAACGGCTCGACCGGCGGCGCAATGTAACCATCCTGTCCAACCTGGCCACATCCAAGCCGCTTGCCTCCGCACTGGATGATGTTAAAAGCATTGTCGCCAGAGCGGGAGTCCCGCCCACTTACGACGTGGTCTTCACGGGCAGGGCAAAAACTCTGGCTGAATCTCAGACCGGTTTCCTGGTGGCATTCGTGCTGTCGATCATATTCATGTATATGGTGCTGGCCTCGCAGTTCGAGAGCTTTCTGCATCCCATCACCATCATGCTGTCGCTGCCGCTGTGCGTTCCATTCGCGCTGCTTTCCTTGTGGGTAACAAACCAGACGCTGAATATCTATTCGGCGCTCGGCCTGCTGGTGCTGTTTGGAATCGTTAAGAAAAACGCGATCTTGCAGGTTGATTATGCCAACACGCTGCGCAGGCGCGGCCTGGCGCGCAATGCGGCAGTCGTGGAAGCGTGCCATATGCGCTTGCGGCCCATCCTGATGACGACCATCGCATTCGTCGCGGGAATGATACCCATCGCGCTGGGCACCGGCCCCGGCTCGGCGAGCCGTCGCTCTATTGCAATTGTGGCCATCGGAGGGCAGACACTGTGCCTGCTCATTACGCTGCTGATTACGCCGGTAGCGTACACGCTGTTTGATGGTCTGCGAGAAAAATCAAAGACCTTTGCGCGCGTGCGCCTCTCCGGCCTGGAGCGTTTCCGGCACCGATGGGCAGAGGCCACTTCACACTTCTTCAGCTTGTTTCAGTGACACCCACAACCAAAGACCGACGACGACCACGTCCACGATCACGTCAAGGTCAGTTGGTGCGCATAAGGTTCACAAAATGGTCAAATTTTGAAGCAGCACCAAGGCCACCATGGGGCTTGTCCCCATGGGGCCGTGATTGGAAACTAACTGTATCGCAACTTACGTCTCCCGCCACCACGGGGCTTGCCCCCGTGGAGCGATGACTTCCGACTATCGAGTGAACGATTTCAAAGTCGGCACTGCGCACCGGCGCGGCCGATTAGTTTTTCAATCATCGCTCCACGGGGACAAGCCCCGTGGTGGCGATACGAGGCCGCTCGCTACCTCTAGTCCCTTCGCGGCGCCCCGATGGGGCGCCAAACATTCGGGTTTTGTTACCCCGGCGCGTGCGCTGGTGCGCAAGCGCCGGGCTACGAGCGCGGCGCTCCGCTGGAGCGCAGATCTCTAACATATCCACACTGACTCGGTTCAAGCAGCTATGATCAAAAAGACTTTCTTACACTTCTCCCTGTTCCTCGTAACCACAATCGGGGCTAACTTCCCCGCAAACGCGGCCGAGCCTGCCGGCGTTTTCAAAAGATATTTTCAGGATACTTACCCGGCATACGTCAGTCTTGGCCCCAATGCGCTGGCCAAGATGACGGCGCCTGGTGGAATACTGCCGCTTCCGGAACAGGCGGCTATCGAGCTGGCGCTGCAGAGCAATTTCGACGTTAACCTGGAGCGCCACTCGCCACTGGTGGCGCGCGAGGACATCCGTCGCCAGCATGCGCCTTTTGATCCGATCGGGCACTTCAACTTTTTGTGGGACCGGCTCACCAGCCCCACGACCAGCATTCTCGCCGGCGGCAACCAAATCACGGAAATACGCACCAATTATGATCTCGGCTACCGGCAGGACTATGAAAACGGCGCCGGTGTTGAAATCAAGGGAGGCGCGAACCGGTTTCGCACGACCAACGCCTTCGCCAGCCTGGTGCCGGCTATCAGCTCCAACTTTGAAGTCATCGCACGACAGCAACTGCTGCAGGGGTTTGGAACCGCTCTTGGCGCCTACCGTATTCGTATCGCCCGCAACAATGTCTCCATTTCTGAAGAGGAATTCCGACGCACGGTGACCGACGTTGTGCTGCAGGTGCAAGATCGATACTGGGAGCTGATCTTTGCCGGCGAAGATATTAAGGTAAAACAGAAATCCCTGGATTTCGCTAACACCACTCTCAAACAAAATCGCGATCGTCTGGAGGTCGGCTCAGCAGCGCGTTTAGAAGTAATCCAGAGCGAAGCGGAAGTCGCTGCGCGGCAAGAGGAACTGATCCGCAGCCAATATACCTACCGGCGCACACAGGATCAGTTGGTCAAGCTGATCAGCAGCTATCAGGATCCGCGCGAGTTCAACGGGGCAATTCAGCCCATCAGTCCAATGCAACTTCCTACCGCGTCAGGTGACGATTTCAAGCAGCTTTTCGAGTATTCCAGAGCTCATCGGCCCGAAGTGATTCAGGCCGACCTTGATATCAGTAATCGCCACATTACTTTGGAAGCGACGCGAAATCTATTGAAGCCAAGGCTCGATCTGCAGGCCAGCTACAAGCAAGTGGGTCTCGGCGGAAACCGCCTGATTCGCGACTTCAGCGGTGGTCTATTCAACGCACCCATCATCGGGATTACACCCGGAGGCCTGCCAGAATCGCTGCGCCAATTGTTCAGCGCGGATTTCAGCGGATATACGCTGGGATTTAATTTGCAGGTGCCGATTTTCAATGACCAAGCGCGCGCCGACAACGCTACCGCCCTGTTGGAGCTTAACCGCGCCCAGATGAGAAAGCAAAGTGTGGAACAAAACGTAGCGCTCGAGGTACGCGACGCGCTGACGCAACTCGACATGAACCGTGCCCGCCTGCAGGCGGCGCAGGCCGCCGTGCGATCTGCGCGTGAGCGTCTCGACGGGGAACAGGAACGTTTCAACGTGGGCATGTCAACGACCCGGGACCTGATTGAAGCCCAACGCGATCTGACTGCCGCCGAGTCGGTCGAAGTGCGGGCCAAGATCGATTTGATAAAGGCCGACAGCGTGTTGGACAAGGCCATGGGGGCGACGTTCTCAAAACATAGAATAGATTTGAAACAAGCGCTGGCGCAGAATGTGAAATAGGAGCGCGTATCGGCTGTCAGGACTAGGGTTGCTGGACCTGGTGAATGGTCAAAACCCTCACAGGGCAAAGGCAATAGCCCCTGACAAGCGAACCTCGGCCCGGGTCCGCACCTGGTAACAACGTCTGAAGCAGCAGCACCCAGCTCAAATTCGCCAAAGGTTTAACCTCGCCACTAGTGTTACACTCTATGCTAGGTCCCACATAGCCTCTTATGTCTTACATAACATTATTGACTTACATATAGCAAAAATCTTACACTATTCGGCAGGAGGTAATACTTGTGGAGACTCATGCTACAGTCAAGGGCCAGATCGTCATCCCCTCTTCGTTGCGCCGTAAGTTCGGGATAAAGGAAGGGACTCGAATTCAGATCGAGGTGGATGAAAAAACTCAGCGCATTATCCTTACGCCCATCACGCGTGAGTACATCCACAGCTTGCGCGGCAAATATAAAGGCAAGGGACTGCTCAAAGCACTGATGGCTGAGAAAAAGCACGAACGGGAGCTCTAATGCCGCGAAGGCCGAAGGCGATAGTGCTCGATTCATGGTCAATTATTGCATACTTGGAAGATGAGTCTGCCGGCCCCAAGATCGCGGACATCATGGCCGATGCGCATGACAACAGTACACCACTGCTGATGACAGTAGTAAATGCCGGAGAGGTCTGGTATCTCGTTGCTCGCGCGGCTTCAGATGCGGAAGCCGACCGAACGATTTCGGAACTTGAGCAGTTGGGCATCGAATTCGTTAATGCTGATTGGAAACTCGCGCGCGAAGCGGCCAATTTCAAATCGAGATACCGAATGTCGTTTGCCGACTGCTTCGCGGGAGCTTTAGCCAAGCAACGGCAGGCTCAGTTGGTAACAGGAGACCCAGAATTCAAGCAGGCGGGAAGCGAGATAAGAATTGCTTGGGTTGACTGAACCCATGTTGGATGTCGGGGGAACGGCCCAGCCGATCTCCAAAGACCTTTATTCGAGAGACGCTTAACCGGGTTGCACGAAAGGCAGCAGCGCTTTACACGGAATAGTTTCTCTTCCCGGGCTGTATCTATACGCCTGCTCCAATAGTTGTCCCTAGGCGACAATTGCATTGAATACGGGAGTATGTGGCTCGGTGCCCTAACCCGCGATCGATCCGACTTTCCCTATGCTCGACCGCAGACATGAATCCCAACTACATGCGGTTGATATATACTTGTCGTCCCTCGACGAGGTAGTGCGCACGAGAGGAAAAGGCTTGGGAAAGCAATCTTGAGTTCTGGTGAAATACCGCTCCCCCATCCACACCGCAGAATAGTCACAGCCGGGATCTTGGTCTGCATGTACCTGGCTTCCATGGAGGCCACGGTGGTGACAACCGCCATGCCCACTGTCATCACCCGTCTGGGAGGTCTGGAAATTTACAGTTGGGTCTTCTCTATATACCTGCTCACCAGCACGGTTTCTATTCCAGTGTGGGGAAGGCTGTCCGATCTTTATGGCCGGAGACGACTGTACCTGATTGGTATCGCGACGTTCGTAGCAGGCTCGACTCTTTGCGGGTTTTCTTCTGGCATGGTGCAGTTGATTCTGTCCCGGGCACTCCAGGGGATCGGCGCAGGCGCGCTGGGGCCGCTGGCGCTCATTGTCATCGGTGAAATATACACGTTTGACGAGCGGGCGCGCATGCAGGCAGTCTTCAGCGGCGTATGGGGATTTGCTAGCATCACTGGGCCGATCCTGGGAGGTTTCATTACGGACAATTTCTCGTGGCGCTGGGTCTTCTTGATCAATATTCCCATTGGTTTGGTCGCTGCTACGATCCTCGGTCTGTATCTGATCGATTCTGTTGCGGCTAAATGCAAGGATCGGACTGGAATCCGCCGTGGTTTGTTGATGGCTCTGGCTCTTTCTCTGTTTCTGCTTTACCTGATGAAAGGCAGCAGTGACAATCGCTGGTTTAACTGGCGGCTCCTCGCGTTGATGTTGCTTTCGGCCCTCTTGTTCTGGTTTTACGTGATGCTGGAACGGAGGTCTGCGCGGCCTTTTATTCCGCCGGAGCTCTTTGGCAACAGAACATTCGTGGCCGCTTCGGTTAACGGCGTCTGCACCGGCATGATCTTTTTCGGCATTCTTGCATTCGTGCCGCTGTTTTCACAGGCAGTAGTCGGTGGTTCCGCCACAGGTGCGGGAAGTGTCGTTACTCCATTATTGCTAACTTGGGTTACATTTTCGGTCGTTCTCGGACGGCTGCTGCGCCGCATTGGTTTTCAGAAGCCTGTTTTCTGCGGGATGCTGTTGCTGATCATGGGAACTGGAATCCTGGCAGAATTGAGCAGCAATCCTCCACGGACTGCCATGGTAATTTCCATGATTTGCATCGGCGCAGGAATGGGACTCAACGCCCTGCCGATGCTGATGGCAGTCCAAAGCGCCGTGCAGCGAGACCTACTGGGAATTGCCACCTCCGCGACGCAGTTCTTCCGCAGCATTGGTGGAGCCATTGGAGTGGCGATCTTGGGATCCAGATTGAGCATTGTGGTGACGCGCTCGCTCGAACAGTATCCCAATTCTGAGACCGCCAAGCTGCTGCGCAACCCTCAAGCTCTAGCGCACTCAGGGCCGGGCTTCAATGCCGCCGGCTTGCAAGCGGTTCATGACATCCTCTACTCCGGCCTGCACAGCGCCTTTTTCGTGGCTTTTGTCTTCAGCCTGGTTGCATTTTGCTCGGCCTTTTTAGTACCGCGAGAGCTGGAGGGAATATTGGCTGAGGTCCAGGCGCCACCCATCCTGGAGTAGGAAAATACGAATGACGAAGTTCGAAAGTACGAATGACGAAGTTCGAAAGTACGAATGACGAAGTTCGAAAGTACGAAT
>DASYPF010000401.1:0-6214 GCA_036006905.1 Acidobacteriota bacterium | reverse complement strand
GCTACCCGCAACACAGCTTCGTGCTGACCGCTGGTCCAAAGGTAAATCGTGTTGATGGGATAATTCGGAGGTGGAGCGCCAACGTATCCTAACGTGGTCACGACATTGCCCGGTCCTGCGACTTTGTCGATGGCCTGGAGCACACTCAGATACAGCCGTTCCGTCGTTTCCACGCGAGTACCAGTCGGGGCTCTCAGCCTCAGCAGCAGTTGATTTCCGGTCACCCGCGGAAAGATTTCTCGGCCCAAATAGAGGCCTCCCAACACAATCACGACCAGTGCTGCCACCATGTAGATCGTGATTACCGCGAGACGTATTCGAATGAGTTTCTCCAGCGTTGTTGCCAGCTTTTCTCTAGCTCTGACTAGGAGCGATGCCTTCTCTTCTTTCTCCTCAGTGACATGCTTGCGCAGAATCCACGTCGAGAGCACCGGCACCAACGAACTCGACAGAAAGTAAGACGATGCCATGGCAAACCCGACCGCAAGCGCGAGCGGGATGAAAAGCGAGCGGGACACACCGGTCATGAAAAACGAGGGGACGAAAACCGCCAGCACGCACAGCATCGCGAGCAAGCGCGGGATTTGCACCTCTTTACTTGCTTCGAGGACTCCGTGGGTCCGCGACCCTTGCCCCAAGTGGCTGTGAATGTTCTCCATCACCACTGTGGACTCATCCACAAGAATGCCAACGGCGAGCGCCAATCCACCGAGCGTCATGATGTTGATCGTTTGACCAGCGCCCCATAAGGCGACCACTGCAGTGAGCAACGCGAACGGGATAGTGGCAACGACGATGAGTGCGCTACGCCAGTCGCGCAGAAAAAGCAGCACCATAAGACCCGTCAATGCGGCACCGAGTAGCCCTTCTCTGACTACCGAGAAAAGCGCGTTCCGCACATAAGGCGATTGGTCAAACTCATAGTCAATCCTGATGTCTTGCGGCACTGCGGATTGGAATTGTGCGAGGTTGGCCTTTACCTCGTTGACGACGCTCAGAGTTGAAGCGTCGGCGCGCTTGGTAACCGGGATGTAGACCGTCCGGCGTCCATTCACCTCGGCGTAGCCGGTGATGATGTCGCTTGAATCATCGATCGTGCCGATGTCACGAAGAAAAACGGTCGGGCCGGAACCGGTCCGGATGGGCAAATTCTCAAGCTCCTTCACATTGGAGACCACCGAGTCAATCGGTACCAAGCGCAACAGGTCTCCAGTTCGGACATTCCCCGCTGGGACGATCGTATTCCCGGTATTGATTGCCTGGATCACTTCATCCGGCGCCATGCGATAAGCGCGCAGGCGGTCCGGATCGACGCTGACCACGATGGTTCGTGCCGCTCCTCCGAACGGCGGCGGCGCCGAGACTCCTGGCAGCGTGGCGAACAAAGGTCGGACTCGGTTTAGTGCAGCATCCTGGATTTCTCCTACGCTTCGGGTCGCGCTGGAAAAAACCAGGTAGCCAACCGGAACGCTCCCCGCATCGAAGCGCATGATGAACGGCGACACTGTTCCAGGCGGCATAAACGCGCGAGCGCGGTCCACATAGCCAACGGTTTGAGCCATGGCCTGGCTCATGTCTGTGCCAGGATGAAATACCAGTTTCAGCAATCCTACGTTTTGAATGGATTTGGATTCGACGGACTCGATCCCGGTGATGTATAGGAAATGATATTCGTAGTAGTAGACGAGGTATCCTTCCATTTGCGCTGGCGACATTCCGCCGAACGGTTGCGCTACATAAATGACCGGAAGGTTCAGGTTCGGAAAAATATCTACGGGCATGCGCGTGATTGCGAGAGTCGAGCAAAGCGCCACACCCAGCACGATGACCACAACACTGATCGGACTTCTTAGTGCGGCGCGCAGCAGCCACATAGCTAGGGACCTCCCTGGACCTTGCCGTGTACGACCTGCAGGAAGGGACCAAGATCGCCTTGGGCGGCGGAAACAGAAGCCAAATTCTGCCAGACGGCTAGCCGTGCCAGTGCATCGTCGATTTCCGACTCCACCAGTAAGCTCTGCGCCTCTGAGACTTCGACAATTGTCGCTAAGCCCGCCTGATATCTTGAGCGCACCTGCGTTTCCGTTTGGCGTGCCGCTTCGAGTTCCACAGGCGTCGCTTCCGCCACCTGCCGCGCTCCGTCCAAGGAAGCTTGCGCCTTTCGAAGTTGTGCGGTCAGGTCGAGTACCGCTTGCTCATATCGCGCCTCTTGCCCTCGTTCATTCGCCGCCTGAATCGCCTGTCTCTGACGAATGGAGAAAACATCGAGCAACGGAAACGTTATCGTCAACCCTGCTGCCCAATTCGCGCGATCGATTCCCAAACCACTTGTGCCTCCAGCGAATGTCCCGTCTGTGTTTGCGCCGCTGCCCCGTCCATAGGCGGCCGCCTGAAAGTTGAACTTGGGATAATAGGAGTGCTCCAATACGCGCAGTTCAGACTTTACCTCCTGGACTCGCCCCTGCTGCGCCGCGGCGAGTGGGTGCGCCGTCACTCCTTTTTCCGACGGTGCTCCCTGCGGCAGTGTGGAAACGAGCGAACCTTCCTGAACCTCTACATTTCCGTCCGCGACAGCCAAAATGTCGGCGAGAGCCGCGCGGCTGATTTCTTGCTGCTGCCGTGCGCGGGCCAAGTTCGCCTTCGCCCGCGCCAACTCTGCATTGGCCCGGGAAGCGTCCGCACCGGGGCGAAGTTGGTTGTCCACGAGCACTCCAACCGATTTCGCCAGGACCTCGCGACGTTCTACATCAGCCTGCGCTGCCTCAACCGTCCGTTCCGCCGCCAGCAGTGTCAAATAAGCGTTCACTGTGCCGACTGCTACGTCTAGCCGCGTCAGTTCCGCCTCCGCGTTCAGGGTGTCCCGGGCTGCGTGGGCCGCATCGACTTCAGCGCGCCGCCGCCCGAAATCAAACGCTTCCCAGGAAAAGAGCAATCCCGCCGCGCTGCCCCAGGCTCCTCTGCCTGATGTGGTCGGCAGCACTGGGCCGGAAACGGAAGGGATCGTGGAGTTCGGCAGCAGCAAGCCCAAAATATTGTTGCGAGAGGCGCGATTCCCCTGCCAGAGCATGTCTGCACGGGGCAGATAGTTGGTCCTCGCGAGGCCGATGCCGGCCTCGGCAGCAGAGGTCCGCTCCATTGCCGCGCGTACCGCCGGATAATTCTTGAGCGCGAAATTAACTGCCTCTTGTAGCGTAAATACCTTTCGCCCAGCATCGGTGGATTGCGCCGCAGTCACCTGAGCAAACGCAGTCAGCAGAACCAGGTTGATAGCGATCCATCTACGAAGTTGCATGATAGAGCCCCTCAATCAGTTGCATTCCTCGAGCGAGAAGTTCCTGGTCGGCGATTCCTTGCCGTGCCCATCCCTTCAGTACTTCGTCGATTCCATAGCCTTCCTTGCGGCCAAATTTGTCGTCCGCGATGTCCGCATCGTGAATAATCTCGGAGATGACCGTCACTTTGTGATCGCGAATCCCAAAATCCTTTTGCAGTGTCTCGAAGGTGCAATTGTCGCCGCGGTGTCCGAACCCATTCTGCTGGAACATATCGAATGGTATGGCTCCGCTCGGTACGCGTTCTTCCGGCGCGAAGACAAACCGCGCCTTGGCATCGATGTAGCGCCGAATGAACCACGCGGACGCGCACCGGTCCACACCCGGTCTCGGTCTCGTCACCCACACTCTCCCCTTGTAATTTCGCGGGTCGATGGGTTCAGACGCTGGCGCTCGGCTCGCCATGCGAGCCGCATCCGCCTGCTCGAGCAGTTCACCGACCCGCTTCTGTAGCGGGCTACCGAAGAAATCGATCTCCACGATCTCTTGGAAGCGGCTGCGTAAGCGGCTTAAACGGCCGACGGATCGCTTCGCTACCGGTGAGGAAGAAAACTTTTGCAGTTCGCGAATCAATTGTTGGTACTCCCGCGAGCGGGATTCCGCAAAGCGTCCGATCAACTGAGGGGTCGAGATATTGTCGATAGACTTCACGTGAACAATGGAAGCATCACCGCTGTACTTACGAATGGCTGTGCCGAGCCACTGAAATCGTTCCTCATTCACGGGATCGTTAGGCAACAAATACCCGGAATTACTCAATGGCACGGCTCCGTAACGTTGGAGCTTGCGCCAGACCTCCACCCGCTGACTTGCTCGCTTGGTGGGCAAAGTAAACGTCAGTAAGAGCCAAGCAACCCGTTGATTCCTGCGTACACTCATTCACAGAGTATGTTATAGCTCTAACATAGTGCCGTCAATCCACACCCAAAGCCGAAACTAAACAGAACGCTTAGGTCTTCGCTCCCTCCACCGATCGACAAGGTGCCCGCAGTCGAACTCTCCGGAGCCTACTTGCCTATAACCTTCAAATCGTCGAAGTATGTGACGGAGTCGGCTTTGGTCCACAGCCCGACTTTGCCGGCGTCTTTGAACGTGTCGTCCGTCGCTTCGATCTTCTTGGCGCCGTCGTAGTAACAAATGATCTTGTCGCCCACTGCGTCCACGCGCAGCTCGTGCCATTCGCCGGGAGTGACCTTGAAATTCGCGCCTGCGAATTGGCGGCGACTGCCGTTGACGACGTGGTATAGCCGGTAGTTATCTTCCAGGGCGTTGGCGCGGACGATGTAATAGTTGTTTGCGTCCTTCAGCCGGAACACCAATCCTCCAGCGCGGTCCACTTCGCCGGAAACAGGTTTGAATCTCACGCTGAGTTCAAGATCTTTGAAGCTGCCTTCATCGGCAATCAGAAGCGGAAAGCGATAATCGGTCGTGTCCGCTGAGGTTTGCGCAACTACATTGGGTTTGGAAGGCGCGGTAGGATCCGCCATCACTACCCATTTGCTTTCAGCTCCTTTCCCAGTGCGCGCATTATGAAATTTCGTTGGCCTGTTGCCCACGACCTCGCTATCAAAGTTGTACGTGAAGGAAGCGCCCGCGGGCTGCTGCGCCGCAGGAGGCTCCGGTTGAGATGCATCGGAGGAGTATCGTCCCTCCCTGGATTCAAGAATCGTCCAGATCACGATCGAAAGCGCGACCGCAGCCAGAATCCCCAATATCCTTTTCATTGCGACCCTCCTTTTGACGAACTTGTAGAAGAAGCCTTTGCGAGCGGCAGAGAAACTCGAAACGTGCTGCCGTGGCCCTTTTCGCTTTCGAGAGTTATGCCGCCGCCGTGCGCTTCGACGGCCCAGCGAGTGATGGACAGGCCCAGGCCAGCGCCGCCCCATTCCCGCGTTCGCGCTTTATCGACTCGGAAAAAGCGGTCGAAGACATACGGCTGATGTTCAGCTGGGATTCCAGGTCCCTGATCGATCACTTCTAGGAACACTTGTTTGTCTCCGCCGCCCTGTACGCGGACGAGAATGTGGCTTCCCGGGGGCGAATACTTAATCGCGTTATCCAGCAGATTGATGATCGCCTGGCGGAGAATCAGCCGGTCCGCGGAGACGACAAGGTTTGCGTCACCCTCGATGTCAATCGATTGCCGTTTTTCCTCGGCCAAAACTTCGACGACCGAGCTGGCTTCCTTTGCGAGGCGCAAGAGAGGCATGTCCTCACGCTGAAGTTGGATGTGCCCAGCATCAGCACGGGAAAGCGAAAGCAAACTCTCCGCGAGCCGCGTCAGGCGGTCTACCTCCTCCAGCATGCTTCCGATCACGTCTCGATACTCCGCCGAACTCCTTTGGTCCTGTAGCGCAACCTCGCCAACGCTTCGGATGGCAGTCAATGGAGTCCGTAGTTCGTGGGAGGCGTCAGCCGTGAAGCGCCGCAGTTGATCGAAAGCTGCTTGCAATCGCCCGAGCATGGCGTTGAAAACAGTCCCGAGCTTTCCTAGTTCATCTTCGGGATTCTCAATGGATAAGCGGTCACCCAGCTTTTCGGCAGATATTGTTCTGGCCTGTGTGGCCATCGAATCAATGGGTGCGAGCGCTTTTCGTGCGAGGGCATAACCCCCGACGCCTGCAAGCAGCACCGCAATCGGAAAGCCGAGCAACAACACTTCCCCGAATTCGCCCAACTCTCGCCACAAACCTTCCTCACTGTAGGCAACTCGAAGAACGACGCGCTGGTCTTCAATGTGATAAACCCCGCTCACTAACCGGACTCGCGTGCCATTCGGAAGCTGTGCGGTTGACGGGGCTGGATCGTGCAAGCCTTCTTCCGGGCCGGGAGGACTGCCTAACGTCTGACCTTGTAGAGACGCACTTCGATAAAGCAGCATT
>DASYPF010000400.1:0-6228 GCA_036006905.1 Acidobacteriota bacterium | reverse complement strand
TCATCTTCGTGGGACTATGTTGATTTCCGCCTGACTCGTCTCGCCGCTGATGACCTCGGTCACCGAAACATGCCAGATGCCCGATGGATCATTGAGCGCTGTGCTAAAACTGGCGCTGCCTGCGCCGTCGGTGATGTTCTCGTTGCCGCCGTAGAAGCCAATTTGCCGGCCCGTCGGGTCGGTCACAACCACCTTGGCTACCGATCGCAGGTTGCCCGCGCCATGAATGCGGAAGTCGATCCTCACTTCTTCTCCGAGGCGGCTTGTGGAAGGCGCTTTGGCGTCCAGTCCAGCGATCTGGCCTTTAACCAGAGCAAAAAGCCTTGGCACAGCCGGTTCGATCTCGGTCTCGAAGATCGATCCAGAACCGAGGTAGCGTTTCTGTCGCACATCATAAATCGCGGCGCCTTCATCCAGGCTGATGCGAACTTTTTGCGCAACTAGCTTCTCTTTGTCTGGCACCAGTCCCAAGAGCCGTGTGGATCCATTATTGAACAAGTAACTTGCGCAGCCGGCCACTGGATCACCCGCGAGAGTGTTGAGCTGAACCTTCGGCTTGATTTTAGCCGCTGTGAGGATCCGCTCGATCTTCTCCAGCACCGGGCGGTTTCTTCTTTCCAGCCTGTCTTCAGGATAGCGGTCCAGGAAATAGTTGAGCAAATAAGCATTCCCCAGGCCGAATCGATTGTGCAGGAGGATTGGCCGGCCTTCTTCTCTAAGGTACGGTTCTGCTACTTCGAGCTTCAGGTTCGGTTCGCCGTTCATGGCTACTATCCCCTCGCGGTTAAGTCGCGTGGCAGCGATTCCGAAAACGTCCGCGAGTGCGCGGTGCGGGCGAAAAGAACAGTGCTCGTCCATAATTCCGGGCAGCGCGTCCGCGATGACGATGCCGCCTTGTCGCGCAAACGCACGTATGGCTTCAACCTCCTTGTCGCTTAGGGCCACACTCATCGGGAGGATAAGGGTCTTATAGCCCTTTGAAATCAGCCCGCCCTTCTCGACGTCACTGTAGGCGATAAAGTCAAACTGCAGCCCAGCATCCCTGAGTATTTTTACCCAGCCGTCCCGGTTGGCGTTGAAACGCCTAAAAGTCGGGCTGGTGTGGTGAGAAACACGTTCCGTGATTTGGCCATCGACGATCCAAGTTCCATGAATGCTCGGATAGGAATAGTGGATGGCGATTCCGTGGTTGTCGGGTGTGGCCATACCCACGAGCTTGCCAATCCCCTCGCCGCGCAGCTCTCGGAAGCCCTCCTCCATATCCTTTCCGCTTTGGCTCAAGGTCAGATCGGGATCCAGTGTAGAGTACTGCCAGAAGATGTAGGCTCCGCCGTTGCAGCCCTTGAAGAGATTGTCGTAAAAATTGTAGAAAACATCTTTGCCGAGCACGCCGTAACCGGCGCCTCCCGAAATCTTAAGATCCGGATTAAAGCAGCGATGAAAATCAAGCTGGTTGCCGCCGCTGTAGGCGTTCAGATGCCGCGTGAATCGATTGATGCGGCTGTAGTCGCAGCCGTTGTGGGCGCCGGATTCTTGAGTGCCGGAATTCAGAAGGATCCCGGCGGGATCGATCTTTCGCAGCAGGTCCAGCACAAACTCAAAACATTCCGCATAGGTTTTCTCCATGAAAGTGCGGTGGTCCGCCCACGAAGCATAGTTGCCCCGTGCCTGCGCTTCATAGGTATCGTCCGGTACCACCTGATCCCACGCGGTAAAGCGAGTGCCCCACTGGCCGTTTAAAGCTTCCACAGTGCGGTACTCCTCTTTAAGCCAGTTTCGCATTCCCGCCATGCAGTAGGAAGAGAAGCAGATGTCGAGATCGTCCTCGTAACAAGTCAGGGACGGCTCCTCGTAAACATAATAAGAAAGCGGAGAAAACGGCACCCAAGGCTCGGTCTTTTGTTGTAGTTCCTTGCTGATCAGTTCCCGATAGGCCGGATTGTTGAGGCAATACTCCCGCACCAGAACCTTTTTGTCGCGCGTCTCCGCATACTTCTTCTTCATGTTGTTGTAGTAGGCGCGCTTAGGGCCATCGGGCGATTCCTGGCCGCTGAGGCGCGTTTGCGCCTGTATGTTGTAATTGGCGTGTTTGCTGTGGTTGAGAGAGTAAGAGGAGAGCGTCGTCACGTTCAATCTTCGCAACTGCTGATCGATGGTCGGCCAGATTCCTGGCATTGGATCGGGGCCGAAGCGATACATGACGATGTCATAATCATCCCATTTGCGCGGTTGCAGCACGAAGACTTCTGCGATGCGGCGGTCACTGCGCAGGCCGGCCACGTTCACCTCGCAGTCCACTTTGGCCAGATGTGTCAGCACACCTTTTGAATTGAAGTTGAAGGCCTGTTCGCTTTCTCCCTGTATCGTCAGCCGGACGCCCTGCTCATCTACCAGCCGGTCGTAGTTGTCAAAGAGGCGGGCTGTAACGGTACAGTCGGCTTTCCCTGAAGCCGAAAGGCGCAGGCGAGCAGAGACCGGTTCGCCTACGATGACACGATTACTCTCCAACGCAATCGAGTGAATTGTGACCTTCGAGGGTGTGTCAAATGTAGTTGTGGCCCAGTCATGGACACGGCCGCTTTCCAGTAGTCGGACATGCAGGAAATGGCGTCCTCCGCCGAGAGGTTTCGGGAACTTCAGGGTTACAGCCTCCGCCGGGCTTGTCCCGGCGGAGCGGAGATTGTTCACTAGAGCCGCATCCATCCAAAATTCACGGCCTCCGCCGGCCTTGTGCCGGTGGGGCCAAGGTTGTTCACTAGCATTTCGGTCTCCAGAATATTCCCGCGACATCTCTCCCTCGATTTCACCGAAGTTGTTGCTGATCCTTGCCGATACCAGGGCGCCTCGAGGAGGATCCTTGAGCCTCACAGTCACGTTGTTAGTCAATTGTTGTACTGCCTGTATCGCTGCCTGCGGCTCTTTCTTGGCCGCCCAAACGACAGCGCGCGCAACCAGCGACCAGAGGTACTCCTGGTAGGGATAATGCAAGCCGGTCTCAAAAACATTGTCTATCTCCGGAATCATCCCTTTTTCAATGTAGGCAAAGCTGACAACGCGCCCTTTCCCCAACGTTCGCACCGCAAGCACGGGTGTGCCGCGTGCGGTTTCCAACAAGACTTCCCCTGCGGGTTGGAAATGGGCGACGCCGATGTGTCCCCATGGAAAAGCGTCCAAGGGAATGCCTCGCGTGATGTAGTGATTCTTGTTGGGACGCCATTGAGTCTTGTCCAGCTCAGCGCCGTCTTTGTTCTGCTTTATGTTTTGAGTTTGGGTTAAGGCCGAAAGAGCCCAAAGGTCTCCGTCCGTGCCTGCGCGGCTGAAGGGATAAAACAATACCAAACCTGCCCCCGCTTCCACGCGTTTTCGGACCTGATCGCGCACCTCGCGAGGATAACTTTCCCATGGATGCAGTCCGGGCCAGAGAATCACATCGTAGTTTGGCCCGTTGAGCAGGTCGTCGGCAATGTAGGTTTGGGCGAGACTGTAAGCATCGCTCCAGGATTCTCCGCCGCTGCTGCGCTGCTCGTAGAAGTCGCCAAACCCCCATTTGTTCGTGCTCGGACTGCGGCCAATGCTAGTGGCTTTGAAGTCCAATTCAAGGCGCTGGGCCAGTTCCACAATGCCGCGCCCGTCAGCCACGTCTGAGATTGCGTATGTCTTGATCGGTCCACGAACGAAAGGGCGAGCCCAGGGAACATGGGGCGTCTCGACCTGAAGGGAATAGTTGATATCCCAGCGGCCTCGCTTTTCCAGCACAGGATGGAATCTGTCCAAAGCGAAATAGTCAAGATAGCAGGTTCCGCTGCCGAAGGCTTTGACAACGAGCGAACGCATGTGGAGCATATCGATGCCTTGGGCGTCGGCCAGGCGCAATTGCAAGTGGTTCGCTCCACGCCGCAAAGGGAAGGTCTTTGTGAAGCGACCCCCTGCCGAATCTCGGAGTTCCAACTCTACTTTTGCAGGCTGCTCGCTCCAAATAAACACAAGCAGCGACTCCTGCAGGCGCCAGTCGGCGGGTACTTTCGAAATTTCCGCCCATCCTCCGCCCGCGGGGAAAATCACCTCCAGGGAATTTCCACCCCATGCCGCAAAGCGCTTGGAAACGGATATACGTACGCCCTTTGACGCGGTTACGGCAGCGACCTCAGCAGGGTTTTCGAAAGAAGCAAAAACTTGCAGCCGGGCATACAGGCTCTCGGAATTCAGTGTGACGAAAACAAATACCAGGAGAGATAGTAATAGCGATCGCGCGAGAATCTTCATGTTTGTCCGCGGAGATTTGAGCGGATGTTATCAGGGATTTCTTGGGAAGATGCGAAAAAATTTCGGGCTTGCAATTCAGATCGAACCCGCGACAGCGGCCGGCGCCGCATAGCGGCGCCTGACTTTAGCCCGGCCTTTCAAGGCCGGGACTGAAGTTTGGACATTTCCGGGGCCACAGGCGCCACCCACGTCAGAGCCCGGAGCGTAAGCGACGGGTCCCGCAGATTGTCACGTGGGCGGGACCCGTCGCTTACGCTCCGGGCTCTGACATATCGGTGGGCTCGCCATAGGCGAGCATGCCCGGCCTTTCAAGGCCGGGAGTCCAAGACAAAAAAACAATTCTCGTCGCGTAGCGACGATTGATTCAACTCGGGCTCAATCGTCGCTACGCGACAAAAAACATATTAATGCTTCGTTCACCCGGCCTTGAAAGGCCGGGCTAAATTCATCGGTCGCTAACGCGACCATGGAGGTGCGACACCCCGAGGGTCGAATCTGTCTAGAGATTCCGACGGTTGTGCCATTTTTAGTTGTTTGCATCAAATTCCGGTGGTAAGTTGTTCTCATTCTCTGGACAGCTAAGCCGTGCTATTAGTTCCTAAAAGTGTTGAATTTTGTTCATCGTTTTTACGAGTCTCCGACGCGACTGAGCCGCGCGCGTAAGCAAGCGGACCCTCGATGTAGCGAGTGCTCATTCGGAGAAGGTTATGATGGTAAGTTCCTGGCGTTCTGACAATGGTGGAGAAAAGCTACATCGAGGGTCCGCTTGCTTACGCGCGCGGCTCGGCCGTTTCCAATTATTGGAACAGAGTTAGCCATGAATCTTCGAACCACTCACGTGGTCGCTATCCCAGCATACTTATGAGGTGGCAAATGAAAAACTCTAGGACGAAAGAAAACAGAACCTTTGAAGCCTATTTTTTTCTGACGGCTCTAATGGCGCTTGCTTTGATATGCCAGCCGGCACTGGCGCAGACGGGCACTGGAACAGTCACTGGGACTGTCCGTGATGCAAACCGGGCCGTGGTTCCCGGAGCTGATGTCACCATCACCAATGCAGATACAAACATAGCTCACAAGGGGCTCACTTCTGACGTGGGAGTTTATTACTTTGGCGCCCTTCCGCGCGGTCCCTACACGCTGGTGGTGGAACTTCCAGGCTTCAAGAAGTGGTCCGGCAAGCTGGAACTTCTGGTCGGTCAGGCCGCCGTGGTCGACCCTGTTCTCGAAGTAGGAGAGATACAAAACGTCGTCGAGGTAACGGGCGCAGCCCCGCTTATCACGTTGGAAAGCATCGAAGTGTCTGACGTGAAAGACTACCAACGCATCCGCCAGTTGCCGCTTGACGGCCGCTCTATCAGCTCGCTGTTCAATTTGACTCCTGGAGTCGAGGGGGGCGGCAATGCCCGGGTCAACGGACTTAAAGTGGGGTCGCTGGAAATCACGCTTGACGGCGTGTCGCTGGTTGACCGCTTTGGCGGCGGCATCGCCCGAATCCAGCCCGGGTTGGACACGATTCAGGAATTTCGGATTGAGACGGTCGGCTCCGACGCCCGCTTCTCTCGCCCGGCCACGGTGACTCTAGCCACCCGGAGCGGAACCAACCAGTTACACGGCAGCGTCTTTGAGACTCACAGGAATAACGCCGCTGGCTTACTGGCCCGCCGGCGGGAGGAATCAACGGGCGCAACACTGGCGCATTTGGTCCGCAACGAGTTCGGCGCCTCGGCCGGTGGACCGTTCTACTTGGGGAAATGGTATGACGGCCGAAACAAAACTTTTTGGTTTGCCGCCTACGAAGGCCTGAGAAACCGCCAGAGCAGTTTTGTTTCCGACCTCGTCCCTACCGAGGCAATGTGGAACGGGGACTTGAGCAATATTGTGGACAGAAACGGGCGCAAGACGATCCTTTATGATCCGTTGACAACGGATTCTAAAGGAGTGCGACAGCCATTCCCGGGGAAT
>DASYPF010000399.1:0-7897 GCA_036006905.1 Acidobacteriota bacterium | reverse complement strand
ATATTTTTTCGCAAATTTGCCACCAGCCCGGGACGAGCATTAGAACTACAATTCTGTCGCCCGCCCCAAAAAACGGGCCGGGCTAATGGCGTGGAAAATGATCGCTGGCCCCAGGGCTTCGCAAGCTCCGCCCTGGGCTTTATTCTTGCGCCCAGCCAAAAAACGGCCGGGCTGGTCCGCTTTCGAGGACTGAGAAAATGTCCAAACTCCACGGCGCGCCTCCCGCGCGCCGGACCCCGCTCTGCGGGGTCGGATGGTTTATGGGTGCCAACCGGCGGCGGGGCGCGCATAAAGCGCGCGCTAGCGCGGCGAAGCCGCGCCGCATAGCCCGCTGAAGCGGGCTTGCAATAAACAGCACGCAAGCTGCGTGCGCTCCCAGGGCAAGTTCTGATTCTCTCCGTTTCTCCCACCTGTCGCAGCTCGGTTTTTTCTTCGTCTCCCCCTTCCAATCTTTTAGATGCATGTTAGCCTAAGTCCATATTACATTTGACAATGGGCTACGGGTCCCCTGTAGGCAAATGTGAAGCCATCTCTTTTCACATATTTAAGAGGTTTGACCATGAGACTACAAACTCGTCATAGGGGCAGATGCTCTTTCCTTGTGCAACTTCGGGCTGGGCCATCAGTTTTTCCTCTCTTCTTGGCCAGCTTCCTGGCAGCCTCTACTTTATCTTTTTCGCAAAGTAATCCCTATGAGCTCAGGCAGTCATCGCTGGACCGCAGATCTGGTTTGGGTCTTCTGACTACTGCGGATCGTGCAACCGAGTCACGATTGCGAACCGCATATCAAAAACTGCCTCTCGGCTTTGAGGCCAACTTGGGACAGGCTCCCTCTGACGTTAAGTTCGTCTCGCGTGGAAGCGGATACAACCTGCTCTTGACCACCACCGACATCGTTGTGGCGCTGGCGCGCGACCAAGGTGGCAGTCGAAGCGACAGAAGGAACCAGGTGCGCGCAAACGAGCCGGCCAAGCGCATTGAGACCTTGAATTCCAGAGTCGAAAGCGTTTTGCGCCTGCGGCTTCTCGGCACAACGCCTTCTCCCGTGGTGGCCGGCCTCGATGAACTTCCAAGCAAGGTAAACTACCTCCTCGGCAGCGATCCGGGCCAGTGGCACCGCGACATTCCAACCTATTCCAAAGTGCGCTATCGAGGTATCTACCCTGGCGTCGATCTGGTTTTCTACGGCAACCAATGCGCGTTGAACTACGATTTTGTCGTGGCTCCGGAAATCGATCCTTCCACGATCACTTTCCATTTTGACGGTGCACGGCAATTTAAGCTGGATTCCAACGGTGATCTCATCCTTGAAACCAATGGCGGACTCGTTCGCCAGCTCAAGCCGCAGGTTTACCAGGATGAAGGATCAACCCGAAAAGAAATATCTGGCCGATATGTTTTGAAAGGAGACGGTCAGATTGGCTTTCGCTTGAAGCAGTACGATAAGAGCAAAACTCTGACGATTGCCCCCGTGCTGAGCTATTCGAGCTACTTTGCCACGGCTCAGGGTCTTGTTTACTCCACTTATCTCGGCGGTACTGGCAACGACTCCGCGTCGGCGATCGCCGTCGACGCGAATGGCAATGTTTACTTAGCCGGGCAAACCGACTCAAACAATTTTCCCGCGGCGCAGGGTTCCCCTAAGGGCTTCAGCGATGTCTTCATTACGAAACTGAATCCGGCTGCATCGGCCATTATTTATTCCACCTATATCGGCGGCTCAGGCTTTGACTCTCCCCAGAAGTTGGCGGTGGATGCCGCTGGAAACGCATACGTTGCCGGTCAAACGACTTCACCGGATTTTCCCACTGTGAATGCCCAACAGCCCGCCATGGGAACCGGAGGCGGGGTTTCTCGAAGTACCGACGGCGCAACGAACTGGACCGACATCAATATTGGTCTGGCAGACGATACCATCTATTCGCTGCTCATCGACCCGACGAGGCCCTCGACGATTTATGCAGGCACGCTGCGTAAAGGCCTTTTCAAGAGCACTAATTCCGGCGCCTTCTGGAGCGCGATTAACAACGGTGTTACCAGGGCTTCGATCTACTCGCTGGCGATTGATCCGACCAATCCAACCAATTTATTTGCCGGTAGCTTCGGAGGATTGATATACAGGAGCAACGACGGTGGAGACAGTTGGGCTAGCTTCTACCTGCCAGTGAATGTGCAGGTTCATGATCTGGCAATTGATCGGTTGAATTCATCCACCATTTACGCAGCAACTCACGGCGCCGGAGTTTACAAGAGCGTAGACTACGGCAGCACTTGGATTAGCGTCAATTCGGGCTTAAGCAATGGGGCGGTTCATGCGCTCGCGATTCATCCCAAAACAACATCGACGTTGTACGCGGCCACAGAGGGAGGAGTTTTCCGAAGCACCGACCGTGCCAATTCCTGGACAGCCGTAAACACGGGCTTGCCAAATCCTGTGATTGGATCGGCTCTGATTTTCGATCCCTCAAGGCCTACAATTTTCGATCCCTCAAGCCCTACAACTTTGTATCTTGGAACTTTCTACAGCGGAATCTTTAAAAGCACCAACGGCGCCAGCACCTGGTCTGCGGTCAGTAAGGGTCTCAGCAGCGGCAATATTTACGCTCTGGCGATCGATCGTGCGACTCCTTCTACGCTTTACGCCGGCACTGACGCCGGTGTTTTTAAAAGCACTGACGCCGCAGCCAGTTGGACGCTGCGCAACCAGGGCCTAAACACGATTAACGTAGCGGCATTAGTTATCGATCCGCAGGATCCATCCAAGCTTTATGTCAGCACGTTAGCCAGTACAGAAGACGCGTTTGTGCTCAAACTTAATTCCTCAGGCAGCACTCTTTTCTATTCAACATACCTTGGAGGGGCGCGCACCGAAACGGCCACTGGTGTTGCCGTCGATGGCTCCGGCAATCTCTACGTCACTGGATACACCGATTCGTCGAACTTTCCCACAGCCAACGCCGTTCAGGCGACTTACGGCGGCGGCACCGACGCTTTTGTCGCGAAATATAATTCAAGCGGTTCAGCCCTTACGTATTCTACCTACCTTGGCGGAAGCGGCACGGAACTCGGCCTGGGAATAGCAGCGGATGCAGCCGGCAATGCATACGTCGTCGGCTCGACCAACTCGACAAATTTTCCGACTGTGGCTGCCTTGCAGGCGGCAAACGCGGGCAGCGCTGACGCGTTTGTAGTAAAGATCGGCGCAAGCGGCTCTAGTCTGATTTATTCTACCTATTTGGGCGGAGCCAGGGACGATCTGGCTGCCGCTGTGGCTCTCGATGCGGCAGGCAACGCCTACTTGACCGGCTTCACCGCCTCTTCGAGTTTCCCTGTCTCCAACCCGCTGCAACCCTCAAAACTAGGTGACGTAAATGCCTTTGTAACAAAATTGAATCCGGCCGGTTCTGCTTTACCTTATTCCACCTACCTGGGCGGAAACAGTAGTGATATAGGCGCCGCCATAGCGGTTGATTCTCTCGGCAATGCGTTTGTCGCCGGCGTTACCAACTCAACCAACTTCCCCACCCGCAATCCGCTGCAAGCGACCAAGGGCGGCGGCATCTTCAAAAGCACCAACGGCGGCACGACGTGGAACGTGTCTGGCGGCGGCGTCTCCGATCCGAGCATTTATTCGCTCAATGTCGATCCCACAACGGCAACCAACGTGTATGCCGCAACCTTCGGGGGAATCTTCAAGAGCAGCGACGGAGGAAATTCGTGGAAAGCCGCAAACAGCGGTTTGACGAACACCAGTGTTTTCGCGTTGATTATCGATCCGGCTATTCCTTCAACACTTTATGCCGGAACAAATGGTGGCGGGATCTATAAGAGCGCCGACGGAGCAAATTCCTGGAACTCGGCCAACACAGGCCTTACCAATCTGACCATTTCCACACTGGCAATCGATGCGGCGAGTACTTCCACACTGTATGCCGGAACGTTCGGGGGCGGCGTTTTTAGAAGCACCAACAGCGGCGCCACTTGGAGCGCGATCAACAGCGGCCTTCCAAATTTGAACATCTTTTCGTTGGCTGTGGCACGAACGGCCCCGACGGTAATCCTTGCAGGAACCCTCGCCGGTGTTTTCAAAAGCACCAACGGGGGAGCGTCCTGGACCGGGACCAGTTTGAACCAGACAGTGTTCAACTCAGTCACGATCGACCCGACGAATTCTGCGTTGGTTTATGTCGCCAACGAAGCCGGTATTTTCAAGAGCACCGATGGAGGTTCAAACTTCATTGCCAGCAATACCGGTATTCCCAATAGTCCGGGGCTCTCCAATCCGATTGCGCATGCGGTGATTGTCGATCCCACGAATTCCGCGATCCTTTATGCCGGAACGTTCAGCGGCGTTTACAAAAGCAGCAATGCCGGCACTGCCTGGAGCGCTACCGGGCTGATCAGCGACTACAGCTTTACCCCTGCGCTGGCCGTAGACCCAAAAAATCCTACGACGATTTACGCCGGAACCTTCGGGGGTTCGGACGTCTTTGTCGCGAAGTTGAACTCTGCGGGCTCGGCACTTGTCTACTCGACCTACCTGGGTGGAATGGGCCGAGACCGGGCCAATGGCATTGCTGTCGACAGCGCAGGCAACGCTTATGTCGCGGGCGATACTTCCTCGACGAATTTTCCTTTGGCTGGCGCCTTACAGTCCACGTTTGGCGGCGCAAGCACCGATGCCTTTGTCGCGAAGATTCCCGCGGTTGTCGCGCCAAGCTGTACGCTGACGTGCGCGGCGTCGGTTGCTGGCAGCGAGAAAGCTGGCAATCTTGTCTCCTTCAGCGCTACTGCGGCGCCTTCGAACTGCACAGGTGCTGCCGCCTATCAGTGGGATTTTGGAGACGCTACGGCCGGGTCAATGCAACAAAATCCAACCCATATCTACAACAAAGTTGGAAACTACAACTGGGCCGTGACCGTGAGAATCAGCGACTCGACACCTTGCAGTAAAACCGGAACGATTCAGATTTTTGGAGACCCGCCGCGCCGGCGGCCATAACTTCGCATGTTGGGCGTTACACATTACTACGACCTTCTCCCTGGCCTTTCGGATCTGGGACTAGCGGCGGGGCATTTCGACGAAGTGCGACTTGAGAATGCGACCCTAAGGATTCGGGGATGGATGCTACACCCGCACCAGAAGCTGGATTCGGTAGCAGTCTACTGGAGCGGCAAGCTTCTTGGATATGCCCGGCGTGAATATCGTGAGGATGTGGCGCAGGTGCACAGATGGATAGAACATGATCAGATCAAATGCGCTCAGTTCGTGCCACCGAGTAGAAATTCTCCAGCAGTAGATGTCGCAATTCTGGGACCTCCTTGCCTCCGTAAAAATGAGCCCAGTCGAGTAAAGTTAAATTTCTCCACGAAGACTTGGGTCTACCGATACCTGACTCGTCAAATTCCATCTGTAAATCAGGCCGTCGCGAATACTCCCTCATCAGTTCGGGGGAGATTTCTACTGGGCGGAGCTGCCTCCTGTGCCGGGCGTAATCCCGCCGGCCCAAAAGAATGACATCTTGATGGTCCGCTAGTCCTTGTTCTTCAAAAGCCACGATGTCAAACAGATCGCCCCATTCGCGCTTCACAAATCCTCGGCTTTGGTAAGTCACTCGTTCGTTAAAAGCTGGTCCCACTACAGTATACGCAAAGCCACGCTTCAATCTAACCTGCGCGCGTCGTGCTAATCCCTTTCCATGAACGCTCACTAACACAAGCCCGTCCCCCTTTAGGATGCGCCGCCATTCTCCTAACCATCTCTTTTGATCAGCTGCTGTCAAATGAGAGAAAAAGGACATCGAATAGATAAAATCAAAAAATGAGTCAGGCCAATCAGTCCTAGGAATCTCTCCGTTCAACCGAAACTCAGCTATCTGGATGTTCTTTTTACACCAGTCGATCAAATCCGAGTCATAATCACATCCATATAAATGGCTGCTGCACACGAAGTGGCTCATAAAGTTGAGGGTTCGCCCGCAACCACAAGCAAAATCCAGAGTTCGTTCAAACGCCGCGACATCGTATCCGTTCTTTAACAGGACTTGGCGAATCATGCTTGCAGTTCGAGATCCGACCATTAAGTACTCGGTTTCGTCCGCAGTGTTTGAGACCTTGCGGCGCAGATCTGGAGGAGGCAGTAGTATTCGTGTCTGAATATTGTTCATCTTAAGGAAACCAACCGCCTCTAAAGTATATTATGTCAAGTGCGGCCACGGTCGAAGATTATTTTCCGGCGGCTGTCCTGAGAATGCCAAGTTGTACTTTGCTATCGAGGAAGCTTCCTAATAGGCATTTCTGATATCCTTCTTAAACTGCCATTTACATCACTACTGCGGCAGTGGTTACGTACATTTGCCTATCGTTCATTTAACCATCATCACGCTATCCAACACAAACTCAAGAGATTGTACGAATTGCAATTGAATCGCTATTTGATAAAGAAACGGAAGGAGCATGAGTTGCTGATCGTAGCACGAAAGGACTGAGGACCAACGACAAGAGGTCACACTTTGTTTCCGGTCCTCAACGGAATCTTTGACGGGCCGCCAGATCGCGCGTTGGACGGTATCGCCCCGGCAGGCTACTACAAGAAGGTGTACCAATCTCGCGATTATACGGTTAAAGAATGGGGAAAGTATTTCGAAATCCTATCCTATATTGAACGCGGTCTAAACGCGCACCAAGACTTGGTAGTCATGCGTCGTCCAGCCGGTTTTTAGTCAATCTGAAGGCCGCCGGCTTATTGCATTTGGATGATATCCTTGCCAGTGCGGCCAAAGACTGGTTTAATCATCTAATGGTTGAATTCTAAACAGCAGACAAGAGGAGGCTTCCGTGCGTCGAAACATAAGTGCAATCGTTCTTTTTGCTTGCATCGCTTTTGCGTTCACACCTCTGCAGGCACAGTCGGATCTGGCAATCCCTCAAATCACCGTGGGAGGACCGTTCGAGACGGTATTGCAGGTCCTGAACGAAGTGGGCACCAGCAATACTGTTGTCATATCCGTCTTCCAGGGAAGCTCGGCTGGAGCCGCCAACGGGACTGCCTTTCCTGTACGCTTTGATGGCGGGAGTCCTACCGCACAACTCACCATAACGCTCAATCCCTTTCAAGAATTCACGACGCTGATCACAATCACCGACGCCACTCCGAGAAATGGCTGGATACGGATACAATCGACGACAGCGGGCGGGAAAATCTCTGCCAATCTCTTGTTCCGCACCCGAAGCGGGAGTACGGTTACAGATTCTGTGGGCGTTGCCAGCTCGCAGCGCTTCCGCCACGCAGTCATTCAGGTGGACAACCGCGAAGCGGCAGCCGACACGGGTGTAGCCTTTGTAAACCCTGATAGCACGCCGGTCACCGTGACTATTGATCTGTATCAGGCCGACAAATTCTTCAACACTTTCAGCATCACACTAAATCCGAACCAGCACTTCGCCAAGTTCGTCTCGGAAATATTCTCAACCTTTGGAAAACAGCAGGGGTCGCTGGTCATCGAAACATCCAACGGCCGTCAGATCCCCTATCTGACATTGCGATTTGACAGCCCGCAGCTCACCGGTGGTCCCACGCGTGCTCTTGGATTTGTCTTTCAGTACTCGGTCAAGAATTCCTCCGGAGCCACGGTAGAAACAGGCTTTTGGATGTTTGATTTCATCGGCTTTGATCTGGTGGGAATCGGACGGCGAGACACTGATCCGGCCGGCCAGTTCTTTGGGGTGCGTGGAGGTTGGTTTGGAACTAACTTCCAGTTCACCTACCGGATCACTTTCACAGATGGCACCATCGGCATGGTCGTCTTCAACGGCACCAGTGCGGGACCTGAATCCACACGCCCGACTCCAACAGCCGATAGCGTTCCAATAACCGGCAAGGTGACGACAATTAAGG
>DASYPF010000398.1:0-5832 GCA_036006905.1 Acidobacteriota bacterium | reverse complement strand
CCGCGCGGGCTGACGCCCGCGGTTCTCACGCGATGTGCGCGCCCTGTGTTTCCATATATACTGCATAAAGGGACTGGCTGGCAGTCATGAACAAACGGTTTCGCCTCGGTCCGCCGAAACACACATTGCTGCAGATCTCCGGCAAGACGATCTGCCCGATGCGCTGTCCGTCGGAAGCAAAGATGTGAACTCCGTCGTAGCCTTCCCCAACCCAACCTGCGCCCACCCAGATGTTGCCGTCCACATCGGCGCGGATGCCATCGGCAAGGCCGGCAGATTCTCCGTCCTTCATTTTTAGTTTCATCGAGGTGAATTCTTGTCCGTTTCGCAGCGTCTTTCCATCTACCACGTCAAAGACCTGAATGTTTTTGGGCGCCTGGGGGTAATGCGAGGCGCCGGTGTCGGCGATATAAAGCTTCTTATAGTCGGGCGAGAAGCAAAGTCCGTTGGGTTTGAACATTGCATCGGTAACCAGGTCCATCTTCCCAGCCTTAGCGTCGATCCGATAAACGGCTTCCTTTACGTAGAGTTCACCCTTGTTGCCCTCATAGGCCATCAAGCTGCCGTAGCCCGGGTCAGTAAACCAGATGCCCCCGTCCGGGTGCACCACCACGTCGTTAGGCGCATTAAGCAGCTTGCCCTGCCATTTTTCCGCCAGCACGGTGACCGTGCCGTTGTGCTCGTATCGCACGACGCGGCGAGTGCCGTGTTCGCATGAAATCTGCCGGCCTTCCCAGTCAAATGTGTTGCCGTTGCTGTTATTGGCGGGATTGCGAAAGACGCTGACATGGCCGTCCTCGGCAAGCCAGCGAAGTTGAATATTATTGGGGATGTCACTCCAGATCAGATACCGCCCTACTCCATTCCATGCTGGCCCTTCTGCCCAGAGGGTTCCTGTATAGAGGCGCTGGATCGGGGTGTTGCCGATCTTGTATTTGGCAAACCGTTTGTCGAGAATCACGATGTCCAGATCGGGATAGCGCACGGGTGGAGCGTTGCGTTCATAGCTCCGCTTCTGACCGAACGCCGCAGTGGCGGCCAATGCTGCCGTGGCTCCAGTGATAAAGCCACGCCGTCCTATCTTGACGGAGTGTTCGGGATCCGCGTCTTTCACGTTGACGCTCTCTCCTTGCCTCATAATTCCATCCATTTCCTTGAGGAGTCCTTATCTGGACAATTGGCCCTTTGTGTCCTTAGTGTCCTTTGTGGTGAAAAGTTTTCAACCACCAAGGACACAAAGGACACAAAGGTCTCCAGGCCTTCCGGTCTCTTCTTGCTCGGAGATTCAGCGATAGTTTGCCACAGACAAAGGCTCCGCAATCCGAAATCCGCAATTCGCAATCGAAACATTCCGCAATCCGAAATCCGCAATCCGCAATTAATGCTTCAGCCCCGCCGTCCAATTGACCACCAGCGTCAATGGCGCGGCGCTTTCCTCGCCCACAACGGTGACGACAAGGAATCGGCGGCCATCGGGAGAGACGTCATAAGCGTGGCCGGGTCCGAAGACCGGCCGCGCTTGAAACATTGGCTGGACGCGCCCGATCTGCAGCGCTGAGTCTTTTTCGCTCACTTCGGCCGCCATCATTTTAAGATCGGCACTCAGATAGAACAGTTCCTTGCCGTCTCTTCGCCACCGCGGCTGGCTTCCGCCCGACGTCGATACCTGGTATTTGCCTCCAGGTCCCGGAAAAGGCGCCACATTAACCTGGGTGCCTCCCGACTCGGCTGAGCTATAGGCGATCCATTTTCCGTTGGGAGAAAACTGGCCGTGAAACTCGAAAAATGGCGATTGGATAAATGGAAATGGTTTTCGGTCTCCGAAAAGAGGCAGAATCCAGAGATCGCCCTGGCCCTGGACGATATACGTAAAGAGAATGAATCTCCCATCCGAAGACCAGTCGGTCGGTGTCTTTTGGATTTTGGACTCGAAAAGCAACTCTTCATTGCCGGCGCCATGGGACGGCTTCCTGTAAAGGTCCGATGCACCCTTTCGATTAGAACTGAAAACAATCTGCCCGCCATCGGGGGACCAGATGGGATTTGAGTCCAACGCTGGATCAAAGGTAAATCGCGTCCAAATAGTCCGCTCAAATTCATACAGCCATACGTCGTAGTTTGCGATCATCATCGTTGCCAGTCTTTCCCCATCCGGCGAAAGACGTGGAGTGGTATATCCGCCCTTTTCAGGAATGCCGCCGATCTGTTTTCCGGCGCGATCAAACCACAGCAACTGCATTCCGGATTCAGCCGTACCGCTCTGGTAGACCAGGTTGCCATTCTCGGAGACCGAGAAGATGCCGCCGATGAACAGCTCGTTGAACTGTACTCGTTCAACAATGGGAAATGCGTCGGCGGTTGTACGAAGGCTGCCGACATCAAACGGTTGAGCCATAAGTACGCCGTCGCGCACAAAAAGCAAATGGCCATTTGCGTAAGCCACATTCGAATAGGCGTTCAGGATGAGTTTGTCTTCTTTAGGATCATCGATCGAGGCTGCGCGGATACTGCTCAACTCCTTCTGGCCTCTGGAAGCGGCGAGGTAAAGGAAGTGCCGTCCGTCCGGCAAAAATACGGCCCAGCGATGGGTGCTAATTTGCCGCGACGCGTCAAGTTGCGTGACAGCAGTGGGAACGCCCCCTGATGCAGACACTCGATAAATGCCGCTGGTGACGTCCGGCGCGAAAAGGATCACGCCGTCACGGCTCCAGGTTCCGGCGCGGCCTCTTGCGGCGTCGCAAATGGTTTGCGGCGGCCCGCCGGAGGCTTCAACCTTCTTGAGCTTTCCGGCTGCAAAGAATGCCAGGTGTCGGCTATCTGGAGACCAAAACGGAAACGTCGCTCCCTCGGTTCCGGTTAAAAGCTGAGCAGAAAGCGAGTCGAGAGGACGTACCCAAAGCATGGTCTGACCCTCCCGGGATGCCGTGAAGGCAAGATGGCGGCCGTCCGGGGATATAACCACAGGCCCGGCATCACCGACCATAAACTGAAATACTGATTTTTCGGGCGCAAGAATCAAGGAGCGAATGGGATAGACTTCATTTGCCGGCCGCCGAAAATAAAACACAGTCAGAACTGAAGCTGCCACAACCGCAACCAATGCGATCACCCATGGAGCCAGTTGCCAAATTCGGGACCTAGGTGTGACAGCCGGCGCATGCGGGAGTATGGCGGAAGGTTGGGCAAGCGCTTGCTTGATTTCCAGCCGGGCATCGCCAATATCGCGCAGTCTCTCGTTGCGATCTTTCTGAAGACAGCTTTGCAGTAAATGTCGAATATTTGGCGGTGTTGCAGAAGGCAATGACTGCCAATCTGGTTCGCCGCGCAGGATTGAAGCCAGCGTGTCGGACACGTCCTCGCCGCTGAACGTCTGCTTCCCAGTGAGGCATTCATAAAGCACGCACCCAAACGACCAGATGTCGGTCCGCTTATCCAGTGACTTCCCTTTCGCCTGCTCCGGGCTCATGTAGGCCGCGGTTCCCAGAATTACACCTGTCTGCATCGTTCCCATCGTCAATGTCGGCGACATGGAAAGATTAGGAGAAGACTCTTCCGGCGCAAAAGCTTTGGCCAAGCCGAAGTCCAGTACTTTGACTCTTCCTTCGGGTGTTACTTTGACATTGGAGGGTTTGAGATCTCGATGAATGACTCCTTTCTCGTGCGCCGCTTCCAGCGCTTCGGCAATTTGGGTGCAGATTTTCAGAGCTTCTTCAATGTCAAGTTGAGATTGCCGCCCGCTCGCAATTTCAGCACTTGATGTAGGGGCGGCCCTATGTGGCCGCCCGGGCGATTCTGCGGCAGACGGGCGACCACGCTGGATTGCCCCTACAGAAGGATGTGTGATGATGTCCGCAAGTGTCTCGCCGGGAACTAACTCCAAAACTAAAAAGCGCGTGCCGTCAGATTCTTCCAAGCCATGAATGACGCCGATGTTGGGATGATTCAAAGAGGCCAGCAGCCGCGCTTCACGTTCAAATCTTGCCAGGCGATCCGGATCTTTTGTGAACGCCTCGGGCAAGACTTTGATGGCGACCTCGCGGCCCAGCCGTTGATCCCGGGCGCGATACACCCCTCCCATCCCGCCTGCGCCAAGCGGCGAAAGGATTTCGTAAGAAGCGAGTCGCGACCCTGAAGCAAGAGACATTAGAAACTGTGCTGAATTATAGCCACGAATTTCACCAATTTCACGAAGCGTTTTTGTGAGGAGCCGGCAGAGGAGTCAAGAGAGCCGGAACCGTTTGATTTCTTTGAAGCGATCAAAGCCGGCGTCAAATGTGGAAATGACGCTCACACCGTTGTTGAGCATGACGGCAGCATGGATGGCATCGCGAACCCCGACGCGCGGAGGGGCGAGGCACGGAGAGTATTTCAAAACTACGAACCACGGGGGACACTGGGAACACGGGGGTCTAACGATTCCTTTATCAATACGATTTACTGCCAATTTCGAAAGCCCTTGTAGTCCCCGTGTTCCCAGTGTCCCCCGTGGTTTCACAATTTTGAGACAGCCTCCACGCCTATGAGCTTCGCGCCCTTCGCGCCTTCGCGGTGAATTTTTTCTCACGTTCTGACGCCCTGGGCTACAATTCTTGGCGCCCCGCCCAGCGGGCTGACATAAAACTTCACAGTTGAACACCGAGTAACTTTGGTTGCTGCCATGCTGCACGCCAAGCCTGCGCGGTGAGTTTTTCAGCATCATGCTAATGACTAATAACCAATGACGAATCGCGAATGAAGAATACTGCCCCTCCTGCCGACTGCTTCCTGCCGCCTGCCTCCTGCCTCTCCTGGCTCCTGCTCACTCCGTCCGGCTCACGCGCTGGATACTGCGCGCGTGGCCTGTGGTCTCGTCGATATCAATCACTACGGCGCTCAGGCGAGGATTTTTCTCCGCGGGCTCAAATTTCTTTTGAGGAATTTGAAGCAGAAATCGCTGGATTGCCCCTTCCCTTTCCATCCCGATGACCGAGTCGGCTGCGCCAGTCATTCCCACGTCTGTGATATAAGCCGTCCCGCCCTCCAGCAAGGTCTCGTCGGCAGTGGTGACGTGGGTGTGCGTTCCCACTACGGCGCTGGCGCGGCCGTCCACATAGCTGGCAAAAGCGATTTTCTCGGAAGTTGTCTCTGCGTGGAAATCCACGAAAAGCACCCGCGCGTCCGCCAGCTCGTTTTTTCGCAGCGAATCAAAAGCCCGAAACGGGCAGTCGATAGAAGGCATAAAAACGCGGCCCTGGAGATTTAACACTGCCACTTCAACGTCTCGCACGTTTCCTCGCCAAAAGCCAAACCCAGGCACGCCGGGAGGATAATTGGCGGGGCGCAACGCACGGTTTTCCTTATTGAGGAACTCGAAAGCCTCTTTTCTGTCCCAAACATGGTTTCCGGAAGTTAAGACATCGGCGCCGGCAGCTAGTAGTTCTTCTCCGATCCGCGGCGTGATGCCAAATCCGGCGGCGGCGTTCTCACAATTGACGATGGCGAAATCGATATGGAAGTCCGCCTTTAACAGCGGAAGATGTGTAACCGTGATCTTTCTGCCCGCTTTCCCAACTACGTCACCCACGAACAGGATTCTCATTTGGTCAGCAGTCCATCGTGAGATGTCAGATAGCCCGAATAATGTTTGGCCGCGGCGGCCAAAAACCGTCGACGTCTACGATCACGTGCACGTCAACGAGAACGGCTGACGTGGGCCGATGCGGTCTTCTAGATGTCCGGCGGTTGTAAACCGCGCTGGTTTAAACTTGGCAATGTTTCTTTCCTTCGTTACACGTCAGCCGTGATCGTGGACGTGATCGTGGACGTGGTCGTCATCGGGCCTTGATTGCAGCT
>DASYPF010000397.1:0-3539 GCA_036006905.1 Acidobacteriota bacterium | reverse complement strand
GGCAAAACGCCGCTCCAGACTGGTTTGCAGCGAATCGTAGTGATTGTTGGAAATGGGCCCGATGATCGCTGTCCGCGCAGTCCTGCCGAATTTCTGATTAAACGGCTCGCTGGCCCGTCCGCCTCCCGGCTTGCCGGTGTTGAGGTCAAGAAAACCGAGCTGGCGAATCTGGCGAGTCGCCACATAGCCAGCCTGTCCGATAAAACCCCATCCAATTTTCTTCTGAAGCGTGAAGTTCCACGATTGGATGTAGCCTCGCTTGAATTCGTCGGTCAAGGTGTTGACTCCCACCGTCCCGGGAATGTCGATGATCCCGTTTCCAAGGCTCGGAGTCGGAATGGGTGGAATACCCTCTTTCAGCGTACCGGCCGGCTGGAAGGAATTCGGCGCGGAAACCGTCAGAGCCAGGAGAATCGGATGGTTTGTCCGTAGCGGGCGCGCCAGATTATACGGGTCGTTGGTTATGCCGTAGCCGGCGCGGATCACGAAATCTTCCGTCGCCCGGTAGGCAACACCAATCCGCGGGGCAAACTGGGTCCTGCTGATCTTTGTCCCGCAATCTTTGGGTACCGCGCCGACCCCGCATACCAGCATCTTGTTGTTGACCAGATCATATCTCTCCATCCCTCTGTCCTGACGGGTGGGAAGCGGGAAGTACTCCCAGCGCACTCCGTACGACAGTGTCAATTTGCGGTTCACCTGCCACTGGTCGCGGATGTAAACGCTATCGGCCCAGGTGCGCGTCGTATAGACGTCGGGTACCTGCAGAATCCTGCCGAGGGTCGTAGGCTGACCAAGCAGGAAGGTGGCGAAGCTATTGAACAGATTCCCGGACGGGCCGCCGCGCACGGTGGTAGGACCCCCGCCGAAGTTGAATCCACCCTGCGCACCGTGAGAGGCGCCAGGAAACTCGGGCTGTGTGTGATTCAGTTGCTGGTAAGAGAAATCCCCGCCAAAACGGATGTTGTGCGCTCCTCTTGTCCAGTTGGCATTGGCCGTGTATTGCCACTGGGGGTCACGGCGGTAATAAGGCATGAAATCATCGTTGACTCCAAGATTAGCGTAGCTGTCGATGGCAAATCTGGGCCAGCCACCTTCAAATCGGCGCGGTCCATTGGTGCCGGGGATGCCCAGGACGTCGCTGCCGATCTTCTTGTCCAGGCAGCACTGCTCCACATTGGTGTTCATCTTAGTCCAGCCGAAATTGGCGTCCATGATGAATCTGGGTGTGAAGATGTAGTTTCCCCCGATTGTAGTGCTGTACGTTTGCCCCCAGCCTTTACCGGAATTTCCGCCGAAGCTGCTGATGGGCGGACCGCCCAAATCGCCGAAAACCTCCGGATTCAGCATGGTGTACCTGAGGACGCTGAACCGTCCATTCATGCTGAACTTCTCGGTGGCGTTCCAATTCACTTTAGAATCCAGCGTGTGGCGGTCGAATGTGAATGTGCGGCCGGCAAAATAGTTGTTCGTGAAGGTACCGGGAGGCAGCGGAATATTGGGCGCAGGGATCAGAGCAACGATTTTTGCGGCAATCGGATCAATTCGGTCCGCAGGGATAAGGTTATTGGCGAAAGCAGTCCGGTTGTTGCCGGCCGTATCGCCGGTCCGGGGATCATAGATCAGCCGGTTGGACTCGGAAAAATCTCCCTTCCGGGCAAGCAACGTGGGGACAGTGACAATTCGCGAAGCAAATTCGTGGTCAGTCGTCCCTTCGTAGCTGGCAAAGTAGAAGAGCTTGTCTTTAATGATCGGCCCTCCTAGAGTACCTCCGAACTGGTTGTAAACCAGCTTCGGGTTTAGCTGGTTAGTCGGCAGGAAGAAATTCTTAGCTTTGAGCGCGTTGTCGGTGTGGTACTCGAAGGCGGAGCCGTGGAGTTTGTTTGTGCCGCTCTTAATCTGGACGTTCACCGCAGCGCCTCCCGCCAGTCCCTGTTCCGCATCAAAACTATTGGTTACAATGTTGACCCCCTCGATTGCCTCCAGAGCGGGAATGTAAGAGGTCATGTGAGGCAGCCAAACATTGGTCCCGGTGACGCCATCAACGCGAATGTTGTTGGCGCTCTTGCTTGCTCCGTTGGCGTTGAATTGCAATGCGCGTGAAGGATTGGAAGGGATGGAGTGCGCGTTCTCCGGCAGATTGAAGCCGGGGACTACCTTGAAAAGAGCCTGGTAATTCCGTCCCACCGGCACCGGGAGATCCTCGAGGACCTTGCTCGGCAGTTCGGTTTTCACTTCAGCGCGGTCAGTCTGCAGCGTCGCCGTCAAAGCCGACACGGTGACGCTTTCGGCGACTTCACCCACCTGCAAGGTTATATCAATTCTGGTGACGTTGTTCAGCGTTACCAGGACATCGGTCTGCTTGAATTCCTTAAAGCCCGGAAGAGTCACCTTCAGCGTGTACGTTCCGGTCTGGACGGTGGGGAAGCTGTAGAGGCCCTCATCACTAGTTATCGTTTCGCGCGAGGCGTTGGTTTGCTGGTTGGTGATGGTCACCGTCGCCCCGGGGACCGACGCCTGGCTGGGGTCCTTTACGTTCCCGACGAGGGAACCGTAAAGTACCTGAGCTTTCAGCGGTTGCACCGTCGCTAATGCAACCAGCAGAAGCACCAGGCAGGCCAAAACGACCGGACACATTTCGCGCCAAGTTGACTTTTTCGCAAAGCTCTCCATACGATCCTCCCAAAGTTAATCGAATGAGATACAGATCGGCAGGGACCCATTCCCCTCCCAGTTTTCAAAATAACCCGTAAGTACGGTTCAAATTAGCACTGCTGCGGCCTGGATACAACAAGCTTTTGACTTGGGGCCTTGGAAAATTTAGCATCGTGGCAGCGTCGACGCCGGCACCCACAGAGCCGCGACCGGAAGGGAGCGGCGCGCCGATGTAACACTTTGCGACAACAGCAGCGCAAAGTTGCTGCGACAACGATGCGGGACGTTCCCATTTTGGGAGCTGGATCGCGATGACTCAATCTGGCGCGCCGCTCCCTTCCGGTTGCGGCTCTGTGGGTGCCAACAGCAAGCCGGAAGCCGCCGATCATCATGATCGGTCTTTTCCCGGTTGAGGCTATGGCGGCGATAGGAGCTTTCGCGTGCGTTGCGTCTTTCTGCTGAAAACGGTTTCTCCATTTGCGCTCTGGATGATGGGCTACTGTTGCCTTTGCATGACACTCATTCAAGCCGAGATAATTCCGCATCTGCCGCACCTGGAGTTGCAAAATTTCGCCGCACCGATTCGCCAACAAGTGCAAAAGGCATATGACGAAGCCCGAGCCCGTCCTCGCGATGCCGGCGCCAGCGGCCGATTGGCGATGTTGCTTCAAACCTACAGCCAGTACGAAGCAGCAGCCGTCTGCTACCAGCGTACCCGCCAGCTTGAGCCCGGCAAGTGGAAATGGACCTACTACCTCGGCACTGTTCAGGCTGCCCTTGGCAAACATCCAGAAGCTGCGGCAGCCCTGGTTGAGGTGGTTCGACGCAGGCCCGATTATCTTGCGGCGAGACTGAAGCTGGCAGAATCCCTTTTCTCCATGGGC
>DASYPF010000396.1:0-5578 GCA_036006905.1 Acidobacteriota bacterium | reverse complement strand
AAAAAGAGGCTCAGGAATGCCATGCAGGTAGGGCAGATAGGCGCACGCGAAACCTTTCCCAGTGGTGGGGTCGATATAGGTCCTAGCAATAATCTGCTGTGCGAAGCTGGCTACTTCGGCAATGGCATGTGCCGGATTGGTGGGCCCCTGCGAAACACCGGTCACTCCGCAAATTAAAAAGACCAATGCTGCGATCACAACGACATAGCTTTTGGCTGTCTTCATCTTGCCTCCTTATGAGTTAAGTGTGGAACTGAATACCGACATGCCCTTCGTGGTTGTGTGAGAGACAGAACATATATCACCGCCAGAATCATAAGGTCAACGGAAATAGACGGCAATTTTGCTGACCTGCGTAGGCCGCTGCTTGACTGGTAAATGAATGAATACGAGAGTTGATTCAGGCTGCGTAGCAAAGTATGATTTTGCAGTTCCCCAACCTGATTAGAGAGACGGCCGAACAGGCGCTGTCGCGAGAAGGACAAAAACTCACGAGGAGAAGAATGAAGTCTAGGAATCGCTTTGCAGTTGATCCAACCGAAGATCTTGTCCCGCGGCTGAAAGACCAGGGCTACGATCCTGAAAGGGTCAGCCGCCGGCGCGCTTGGGTTGAAGAACGCACCGGGGCCGTCTTGCGCCACGTCGGCTCCCATTCGATGCCTCCTGAAGAGATGCGGGGAAACATCGAAAATCCCGTAGGCGCGGCGCAGATTCCTTTGGGTGTGGCCGGGCCGCTGTTGGTTCGAGGCCGATACGCCCAGGGTACTTTTTACGTGCCCCTGGCCACCACCGAAGGGGCTTTGGTGCGTTCCTACGAAAGGGGAATGGTGGCCCTCACCCACGCCGGCGGTGTGGAGACAACCGTGGTCGCTGATGAAAACCAAATCAGCCCGTCCTTTTTTTTCAATTCCATCAGTGAAGCCGGCGCGTTCATTCCGTGGCTGGAAGGAAGCTTCCAGGAATTAAAAAGAGAAGCGGAATCCACAACTAAGCACGGCAGGCTGCAAAATATCGACTGCTACCAAATCGGCACGCAGGTGATTGCCAACTTCGGCTTTGAGACGGGCGATGCCCAGGGAATGAACATGATTGTTAAAGCCGCCGATCAGGTGTGCCGGTGGATTGCCGAGCATTACACGGTGGGGAGTTATTTTCTCTTCAGCGGTATGTGCTCGGAGAAGCGCCCTTCGGGTTTCTTGCTCTCCCGCGGCAAAGGGAAGTGGGTGACAGCGGGCGCCCATCTAAACGGGTCGATACTGAAAAGTTATCTGGGCTGCACCGCAGAACAGCTTCACAACGTATGGCACTCGACAGTTCTCGGTCATCTTGCGGCAAATTCCATCGGGTACAATGGCCAGTTCGCCAACGGACTGACCGCCATATTCATCGCGACCGGCCAGGACGTGGCCAACGTAGTTAACTCGGCCTGCGGTATCACCAGTTTCAAGCCCGCTGGTGACGGACTCGACGTCAGCCTAACCCTTCCGGCGCTTTCCGTCGCCACCGTCGGCGGCGGCACAGGGTTGGCGACGCAGCGCGAATGCCTCGAGATGCTGGGCTGTCACGGTTCCGGGAAAGCCAGGAAATTCGCGGAAATTGTGGCTGCGGCCCTTCTCGGAGGCGAAATCTCCATGGGCGGCGCCATCGCGTCCGGAGAGTTCGCCACGGCCCATGAACGGTACGGCCGCAATCGCCCAAAAGCGGGGGACGGGGGATAGGGGATGGGGAATGGGGGCTAGGGCCTGGGGGATGGGGGTTAAGGGCTTGGGAACCTTGGAACGAAGGTCAAACAGCTGTGGACAAATTACAGCGGCTGTCCTCTGCTCCCTGGCCCCTAGCCCCCGACCCCTAGCCCCCAGTCCCCAACCCCTTAGCCCCTAGCCCCCAACGAGGATAATGCATTGACAGAAGCCACCAACAATCAAGTCGCCTTAGTCACCGGAGGAAGCCGCGGAATCGGCCGCGCTGTCGTCGAAGAGCTGGCGCGCTCCGGCTGGAAGGTGGCCTTTACTTACAGTACCAGCGAAAAAGCGGCACAGGAATGCGTCGACCGTTTGCAGCAAGAAGGGCTGGTGGGCACGGCCTTTCATGCCGATGTCAGAGACTATCCGCGCGCTTGCGAAGTGGTCTCTGACGTTGAAACGTCACTGGGTCCGCTTGGCCTGCTGGTCAACAACGCTGGTATCAAGCGCGACTCGGCCCTCTATCGTATGGAGCCGTCAGCCTGGACCGAAGTGATCGATACCAACCTGGGGGGCACGTTCAATTACTCGCGCGCGGCCATTTACGAAATGATAAAGCGCAAAGCCGGAGCAATCGTCAACGTCGTCAGCGTCAGCGGACTGATCGGTCTGGCGGGCCAGACTAATTATTCGGCTTCCAAAGCGGGAATCATCGGATTCACCAAGGCGCTTTCCAAAGAAGTAGCGCGCTTCCGAATTCGAGTAAATGCCGTGGCTCCAGGTTTCATACAAACCGATATGCTCTCGGATATTCCTGAGGAAGCGCGGAAAAGAATGTTCGCGCAGATCCCATTTGGCTCTCCCGGTTCCCCGAGGCAGGTCGCGCAGGTCGTGGTTTTCCTTGCAGGAGAGGGCGCCGACTACATTACCGGTCAGGTACTTCCAGTGGATGGAGGAATGACGTAAAGCAGAGGTCAGAGGCTAGAGGTCAGAGGTTAGAGAGACTAGTGGAGGGCGGATTATGCCAGCAGGTAGAACTCAAATTAAGAGCCATCGGGATTTAATCGCCTGGCAAAGGGCTATGGAGTTAGTCGTGATGGTTTATAAGATTACGAAAACTTTTCCGAAGGAAGAGTTGTATGGTTTGACGAATCAAACCCGGCGTGCTGCAGTGTCAATTCCTGCAAATATTGCCGAGGGCCAGGGAAGAAGGCAAAAAGGAGAGTTTCGGCAGTTTCTGAGCAACGCTCGCGGATCATTGCTGGAACTGGACACACATTGCGAGATCGCCCTGCGGCTCGGTTATCTCAGTTCTGAGGAACATTTGCTTATAAACGACCATATCCAGGAGGTGGGACGGCTGGTAAATGGTTTGCTTCGGTCACTAACCTCTGCCCTCTAACCTCTGCCCTCTGACCTCTAACCTCTGTTCTTTATGAAACTCTTCGGCCGCGAATATCCCACTCAATATGATGCCATCGTGATCGGCTCGGGCATTGGCGGGCTGTTTTGCGCAAATCTGTTGGCTCAGGCCGGGATGAAAGTCCTGGTGGTCGAGCAGCATTATGTCTTGGGCGGTTACTGCAGCACGTTTCGCCGCAAGAAATTCATTTTCGATTCAGCTACTCACTTCTATCCGTTGCTTGGAAACCCCTCGACCTCGCCTGGGAAATTGCTGGAGAAGCTCGGGATCCCCACAAAATGGATAAAGATGGACCCGGTCGATAAGTTTCATTTCCCGAACGGCGAAACCTTTGTCGCCCCAGCAGATCTGGCGCTCTACCTGCAAAAGCTCAAAGACCGTTTTCCTCATCAGGCGGCGCAAATCGATAAGTTCTTCATCGAAGTACGCGAAGCCTACTTGTATGGCTTGCTTTACTACTTTAAAGACATCCCCAATGATAAAGCCGAAAAGTACCAGTCCTACACTGTCGAGCAGAAATTGAATGAGCACTTTCAGGATGCCCAACTTCGCGCTTATCTGATTGCCGATCATTCTCACTGGGGCTCTCTTCCCAACCGCACGTCCTTCTTGTTTGATTCGATGCTTCGGCTTGCTTATTTCCTGGGAAATTACTATCCGAAAGGCAGCTCGCAGGCTTTTGCTGATGATCTGGGAGACGCGCTGAAGCACAGAAATGGTCATATTCTCCTCTGCACTGAAGTAGAGCGAATTTTAGTCGAAGAAGGGCGAGCAGCCGGCGTGGTGGTCCGAGCCCGATTTGGTCACAACCGGGAATCCATTGAGTGTCGGGCGCCGGTTGTGGTCTCCAATGCCGACCTGATTCAAACCTATCGGAGGCTGATTGGCGAGCAGTACTGTGGCAGGGAAGTCATTGAGCAGCTTCTAAAGATGCGCCCTTCTTTCCCTTGCTTTTTGAGTCACGTTGCGCTGCGCAAGATGCCGCACGATGCGATGGAAAAAGCCGAGGGATACTACTGGCTGTCGTGGGAGCCTGAAGATATTGCCAGAAGCTTTTTCAAAATCTTTTTTACAACACTCCTGGATCCGAGCGTTGCCCCTCCGGGCCATGACATTCTCATTGTTCAAAAATGGAATGCGGGCGACTACGGCCAAGTCACAGATTGGCACGCTGTCAAATTGGAATTTGAGAGCTACATGTCCGAACAACTGGAGCGAATTCTTCCAGGCATCAAAGATCACATTGTCTTTCAATTAAGCGCGACCGCTAACACATCCTATCGCTATACACTTAATCACCAGGGTGCTATGTTGGGTTGGGAGATGTCTCCAGATCAACTGGGATCAATGCGTCCTTCAAATAAGACGCCCATCGAGAATCTTTACGTTGTGGGCCACTGGACGCAGCCGGGAGGCGGGATTACGCCAGTCATCGTGTCCGCGCAGCGAGTGGCTAGTCTAATACTGTCCGGGAAAAGCGAGTCATCAAAAGCGCAAATTTCCTTGGAAGACGTGCGGGCCAAGGTAGACCAGAGCCTATAGTCTTTAGGAGTGTGTGCTATGAGTGAAATACCCAGTAAGGATAACCGAACCCTCAACGCCGACGAGCAGCGCATCGTGTTGGACGTCGCTCTGAAAATGCTGTCGGAAGGCGGCCTGCAGGCCACATTTACCGAGAAAGTGGCCGAAAAATGTGGAATCCCAGCGCCCAGGATTTATGTGCATTTCGGAGGGACCGAAAGATTGATCCAGGCGCTGCTGGAGCGCGAGCTGGAGCTTATTGCCGGCTCTGTGCCTCTTCCTGAACTGCGCTTTCCGGGAGAAACCTTACGCGACGAGCTGGAAGGGTTGGCCCGCATTCTTTTGGACGAATGCCGCGCGCACATCGGATTCCTGCGAACCATGCTTGCCGAAGCGATGCGCAATCCTGACTTCGCATCTGTCTTCTACCGGACCTTCATCTTGCGGGGTCGCAAGCTTTTCACGGAGTTTTTGGAGACGCGAAAGCAACGCGGAGAGCTGCGATCCGATATCGACGTGGAAGCTGCTGCCGCCTTTTTCCTTTCAGCTCTGACTTTTTCCCTGCTGCTGATGGAACTGTTCGGCGGTAAGTCAGTTGAAAGCGTCGATGATGATCGCCTGGTAAAGAGCATGTCGCAGCTGTTTCTGACCGGCGCTTTGCGGCTGCCTGAAAATAATTCCAGAATCTCCACCTAAGGTGAAATATGACTAACGCGGCCAAATTTGGTTGTCGCCGGCAGTGGCGCATCCAACGCTCTGGTGCGTCGTCCTTTGTGCCCTTGGTGTCCTTGGTAGTTAAACAGGTTTTTACCACCAAGGACACAAAGGACACCAAGGAACCCCGGCATGACTAACAGGGAACGATTAGAGAAGTCGATTGACCAGCTTCAGCATCAGCGCGCTGTTTTTTTGAGTAAGGTAGAAAGGTTTTCTCAACACCAGCTCGACTTCA
>DASYPF010000395.1:0-8440 GCA_036006905.1 Acidobacteriota bacterium | reverse complement strand
CCCACTAGTGGTCTTCTTCGACTAGTGGGCAACGGCCACAAACCCACTCAGATTCCAATGCCCTAGATGTTGGAAAGTGGTCTAGGGTAGTGGTAGCGTTTGACCCCCCAACTGTAACACCCGCTTGCGTGACTTCTCAGTCTTTCGGCCCTATTCTGTCTGCATGCCTCGTCGAGCAAGCAAGAAACGCTCACCCAAAGAAGATGAAGCCCAAGCCGCCGTCCGCGTCATCAGGACCGCCGTGGAGAACGTCGAGCGGAAAGTAATCGATCCCGCCGTATCCGCTGCTGCCGCCGCGCTGTCGAAGCTCGGGGCGTCGAAGGGTGGCGAGGCTAGAGCTGCAAAGCTCAGCGCCCGTAGAAGAAAGAAGATCGCAAAGGATGCCGCCGCCGCGCGGTGGAAGCGAAAAGGATAGCGTCCTATTTCGGCAGCGAACCCTTTTTCTTCGCTTCTACCTTTTTGATGTTGCGCGCACGAGGTAGGTCCTCCGGTCCGATCCCGATTTCGTCCTTGACCGTTTTTCTAACGGTTAGCCCGATTCTCTTGTGCACCTCGTCTGCGGCCGGCTGACCTATCGCTGGACCCATACTCAGTTTTTGCTCGGTAAGCATCATCCGGAACTCATTCGCTACCAATTCGAGGCGACTCACGCAGTCCAAGAAATCCTCTTTTTCCTCGATACCCTTTCGTCTCTTAATATCACCAACGCCAAGTCCATACATCCCTCGGTAGCCCGCATCATGAAAGAAGGCATAATTCTTAACGCCAACGCGGCTCGCCGTCTTGTTCAAGTTGACGACGGACTCCTTTACCTCGTTCCGCTTCGCTAGTCGCTCTTCCTCTTCAGACATTATGTCGGCCAGTTCCTGCCTCCGCGTCTGAACAGCGAAATAAGTTTGGGCTGCGGCAATCAGCGGCTTCGACGGATCGCCATTCATCGCGATCAAGTAGCAGGCATAGCGGGAGAGGAAGTAGTCTTTTACTTGTCGTTTCGCTCCCTTACCGGCCTCCATCATCTTCGTGGTTTCACGAAATTGATAAGTCGTGTTCTGGCTGGATTCGCGGCAAGCCGTTTGTGCCCGGCGTATGGCTTCCTCGAAGTTCTCCCATCTGTCATAACCCAGCGCCCGCTGGAGATTTCGGGCACGCCAATACTCGCTGCCATCGTTTGAAAGTTCCCTGGATGAGTCAAATACGCCGTAGTGTGTGCTTTTCACGAGTTCGTCCATGAAGGGAGATCCTTTCTACCGGCGGTAGTTTAGCATCGTTTTCCTCTCCATCACTCACACTTGTATGTTGACTCTCTCTTTTCCTCACGGTACATTGTCCCTAGGAGTGGCACCAAAATGAGCCTCCGAGACGACATTCTGAAGCGAATTGAGAGGAAGCAAGCCGAGTTGGAAGAAGAAGAGCGGGCCTTCGAGCGCGCCCAGGCGGCCGGCGAGGCGTATATCCAGGCACTTCAAGACACGCTAAAAACGTTGCCCCGAGACATTGCCGAAGCCAAACCAGAAAAAATTCTCCGCGCTGGCGGAATCATGGCGAAGGCACGCCAAGCAATCCTCAGTAACGGAAACCCGATGCCGATCAATGACATTTTGATGGTCCTCGGAAAGACACCTGACAGGAAGGCCCGCGCTTCTGTTAGCGGTGCGATCGGAAACTATGTGCGCAAAGGTGAGGTCTTCGTCAGAACCGGCCCAAACACATTCGGCTTGATCGAGCTGGGTCACAGATCAGATGGAATTACCGAAGAGCCACCACCAGGATTTGGCTCGCTCGAACCGGATGAGGATGACTCCGGTGATAACGGGCCGTCGCATCAATGGGGAGTGCGCCCCCGTAGCTCAGCTGGATAGAGCAGCGGTCCGCTAAACCGCCTGTCGCAGGTCCAAATCCTGCCGGGGGCGCCCTTCCCAATAATCATACATCTTCTTCAACAAAACCCCGCTACACCTTGACTTCTTGCCCGAGCAAGCATATATTCTTGTGCATGAACAGTCTCGATTCTGAAACCCGTTCCCGCATCGTTGCCGCCCTCTGTGAAGGCGTTGCGATTAACTCAATCGTCCGCATGACCGGCGTGGCCAAGACGACGATCCTGCGTCTCATCCGCGAAGTAGGAACGGCATGCGCCCGCTTTCACGATGCGCAGGTTCGCGGCCTCGGAACGCTCAACGTGCAAGCCGACGAAGTTTGGTCGTACTGCACGATGAAGCAGCGCAATGTGCCGGTCGAGCTTCAAAACACGGTCGGCATCGGCTCGATCTGGACGTGGACGGCAATCGACGCCGATACACGGCTCCTCATCACGTGGCTTGCCAGTAATCGCAGTCAGGACGCGGCCGATGCGTTTATCGCTGATCTGAAGTCGCGCACGATGATGCGCCTGCAAATCACGTCAGACGGCTATGGCAGTTATATCGACGCGATTGCGCGCGCGTTCCCGAATCGTGGTGACGTGGATTACGCCGAGGAAATCAAGACATATCAAAACTCACCGCAGCCGGGCATGAGTCCGAATAGTGCCGCTAGTCGGTATTCGCCTGGCCGCGTGAAGTCTGTTGTCCGTATCCCGCGCATCGGAATGCCGATCACGAAGAACATTTCGACCGCGTACATGGAACGTTGGAACCTGACGCTGCGCATGCAGAACCGGCGTTTCACGCGCCTGACCAACGCGTTCTCAAAGAAGTTCGAGAATCACCGGCACATGATCGCGATGACGGTTGTGTTCTACAACTTCTGCAAGAGTCACAAGTCACTCGGCGGAAAGACTCCAGCGCAAGCGGCCGGACTGACAGACTACGTTTGGACCGTGAGTGACATGCTGGCGCTCGATCCGACGTGGACGGCCAAGGCCGCCTAAGCGGTTCTATACGCGCCCCGGACGTCTACAATCTCGCCTCGCAGCTTGCTGAAATCGTCAACGTGAAAATGTATTGCGAGCGTCATCTCCCCCGGGGAGACGAAGTTTGTTCCGACTGCTCTTAGCGTTACGACATAGTCACCGGTAGCGTCGAATGTATGCCCGCCACGCGCAGCGAACTGCGACATAAAAACGAGTGCATTTCTGGCGTTGCTCACCTTGCAGAGATTCACAGTCTGCGGTACGGCGACGAACAGTGTGCGAGGCTCGAAGTCCGCATCGTCATCAGAGTGCGCCCAGCTGAGCGGCGAGCCGACGCGGACTATTGCGCCGCCTGATTGACTGATCGATGTAACGAAAACTTGGCAGCCCTCGGCCTGCTTCGATCTTCCTATGTTCTCCACATCAACGCGCAAATATGCAGCCTCACCGGTGCGGATTAGGAATGGCGGGATGTTCCCGTGAGGTGCCGTCCGGGCAACCTCTGGGACAATTTCCCGATTGTTTGAAGAGGTATCGTCGTAGCTGAGTATTAGCTTTGGCCGCCCTAGCATCACAGCGGCCTTTTCAATAAGAGGAAGGCTGAGGAGCGATTCGAACGGCATGGCTGGAGCGTATCAGCCGCCCCTTGTTTGTTACAAAAACGGGCCCAAACGCTACCACTACCCTAGACCAGGTAGTGCTAGCGACCCGTAACAACAGGGTAGGGAAAACGTCTGCCCGGTCACACCCTAGCGAATCGAATCATGTTAACCTTGAAAAGTTCAAGTAACAGTTGAGGTTCGGCGGAATCATCATGCAGGGTCTACGCGTAGTAGTATTTGCGCCCGTTCGGGAGATCACGATGATAGACGCTCAGCTTTCCCTGCCGAATTTCGACGCCTTACCGCTGGAATACAAGCGAAAGAACCGTGCTGCCCGCGGGGATTTGGACGTCGCAAACCTTATCAACAATCCCGCAGCTAGCGGCAAATGCCGCGTCTTTGGTTTGGGCCTGCAGGAACAGCCCTTCGATATCAGCCTGACTAAGCTTGGTGCGGTCCTGGATAACAGAGCCGATGCGTTTCTGGTCGGCGAGAATATTACCTAGCGCCTCCTTTAGGCTCTTTTCTTCGAGTCTAGCGGCCTGCGGAACATCCATCCCAACACCGTGAAACATAAACGTGGAGTGTGCACATGCGTACCTGTGCGCACCTGCGAGAAAGACCGCGTTCCCAATCGAATCGACGTTCCCAACGTTGTGCATCGTTAGCTCAACTGGTAACGCGCGCAACACATTGTAGAGATTCATTCCGTGCATCACGTTCCCGCCAGGCGTGGACAGTAGGATGTAGATTTCCTTAACGCCCTGATTCACACAATTAGAGCAGGCCGCAATTAGGCTTTCAGTGGTGTGCGCGATGATCTCGGCAGAGAAGGAGATGTAGACGCGTTTCGGCGTAGAGGGCACGGGCTGTCCGGGCAGCATGCCGGCAATATATCGCACGAGCGCGCGCCAGAGCGCGGTGAACATCTAGGCAGCCATACTCTCGCTCCACATATCGAGCGCCAGCAGATCACTCGCCGTCCAAACGTAATCTGTCAGGTGCGCCGCCATCGCTGGCGTCTTCCCGCCGAGTGATTTGTGCTTCCGGCAGAAGTTATAATAGACGGCCCAGAGCGCCAGCATGTGGCAGTGGTTTTCGAACTTTTTCGAAAAGCCATTGGTCAAGCGCGTGAAGCGCCGGTTGCCCATGCGAAGCGAGAGATTCCATCGCTCCATGTAGGACGTGGAGATGTTCTTGTCGATAGGCCATCCCATTCTCGGGATTCGACTCACGGATTTCACGCGGCCCGGCGAGTAGCGACTCGCTGCACTGTTCGGACTCATGCCCGGCTGCGGCACCGTTTGGTAGACTTTGATTTCTTCGGCGTAGTCCACGTCGTTCCGATTCGGGAACGCGCGCGCGATGGCATCGATGTAACTACCGTAACCGTCTGACGTGATCTGTAGCCGCATCATCGTACGGGATTTCAAATCAGCTATCAGGGCGTCGGCGGCTGCCTGACTGCGATCACTTGCGAGGAATGAAATGAGCAGCTTCGAATCGGCATCGAGCGCCGTCCACGTCCAAATCGATCCGAATCCTTCCTTGCCGCGATACTTCGCCGGAACATTGCGCTGCTTGGCGTAGCAAAACGACCAGACCTCGTCACATTGAACTTGAGTTGTGTCGAGGTAGCGCACCTGCGCATTGTGAAAACGCTCGCAGGCCGCTCCTACGCGAGCCAGCAAGCGAAGGATGGTGGTGTGTGCCACGCCGGTCATGCGCACTGTGGAGTTGATCGAGTTCCCTTCGACCAGCGAGGCAAGAACTCGGGTGGCTTTCTCGGGGGCTAGAGTTTCTTGCGGCGTTCCCATGTACACAAATATATGCTTGAGGCCTCACGTTGTCACTGCTTGAGGGGTCATGAATGCGAACTGTAACATCACTCCCGACACCGGGAAAGGTAAAATGGCTGGGTACGGGTGGCGCCCCGGGCAGGATTCGGACCTGCGACCAGCTGATTAGTAGTCAGCCGCTCTGATCCCACTGAGCTACCGGGGCGCATCAAATCCTTCTTTCATCCAATGGGTTGAAGTATATGGTTTCAGATAATATACTTCAAGGTATAGGTCTGAACCCTATGGTTTGAATGGAGGGTACATGGGACGCATCCCAATAACTGTGATGGGTTGCCGGTGCGAGAGATGCGGAGCCGAATGGATTCCGCGTGATCTCAGCGTCGAACCGACGACCTGCCCGAAATGCAAAAGCGCGTATTGGAACAAACCGAAGAAGGGGGCGGTGGCGCCGATGCTCGAATACGACGATTTCAAAACGCGAATCGAAGAAACGTTACGGAACGCTGGAAAGGATCTTACGTGGACAGAGATCCGAACCGTTGCGCAATTGCCGCAGAAGTGGCCTAACAATCAGTGGGTTCATCGGCTCGAGAAAGACATCGGCCTTCAGCGAAAGAAAGACGCGCACGGCATCATCCATTGGCGATTGACGTAATGCCGTAAACTAATGGGAGCATGCCGCAAGCGAACCGCCTCAAGCTCCCCACCGCGCCGCTGAAAAAGCAGATCGCTAACCGCGAAACTTGGAACGAAGAGAGATCGCCCGAGGATGCCGACTTCTTCACCTTCGGCTACACCGGCAGGAAAACCGACGAGTTGCTCAATCTGCTCGTAGAGCACGGCATCCGGACATTGCTCGACATTCGACAAAACGCAATAAGCATGTATCGGCCCGATCTGAGCAAAAAGAACTTGCAACAAGCCGTAGAAGCGCTGGGCATGGCATACGTCCACATGCCGGAACTCGGCGTTCCTCGCGACATACGCGCGAAAGCAATCGAAAGTGGATCGCGAGAGGTGATCTGGGAGTGGTACGACGAGTACGTTGCTCAGCCGTACTTAGCGAACCTTCACAGATTCTTAAACAGCGTTGAGCATCCAGCGGCGCTCATGTGTGCCGAGCTGGATCCAATCGAATGTCACCGCCACCGGCTCTTCACCGCATTAGAGGAGTTGGGCTTGAGCGGTTTCGAGCTGTAAACGCGCGATGCCAGGACCGGCCGAAAAGCGCAGAGTCCTGATTGTGGTCCGAACATATCCGACACCCGCAACGAGCGGCGTTGAGGTGTCGTGTACGGCAGCGATCACCGAAAAACGAGAGTGGATGCGGCTCTACCCGATTCCGTGGCGGTTTCTAACTCCGGATAAGCGGTTCAGAAAATATCAGTGGATTGAGGCATCGGTAAGGCGAGCAACGAATGATGCTAGACCGGAAAGCTTCCGCCTCGATGTTGATTCAATCACGATCATTACGAAACCAATGCCGACCGACAACAATTGGGAGGCTCGCAAGCGTTTTATCCTTCCACTCCGCGCTCAAAGCCTCTGTGATTTACAAAAGAAGCGGGACGCTGATGGTTTCCCAACGTTGGGCTTCGTCCGACCAAAGCAAATTACGCGGCTGACCATCAAACCGACGCGACCGACATGGACATCGGGGGAACTCGCCAAGCTTCGGCAAGAAAACCTGTTTCAGAAGGCGCCAACCGAAGAACTTGAGAAGGTGCCATTCGACTTCGTCTACAACTTTGTGTGCGAGCACAGCGCATGCGGCGGACACGAAATGAAGTGCACCGATTGGGAGATGGGAGAGTCGTGGCGAAGGTGGCGCGACAAATACGGTGAGAAGAAGTGGGAGGCCAAATTTCGCCAGCGATATGAGAACGAAATGAGTCTACGGAACGATACCCACTTCTACGTCGGTACTGTTCATCAGCATCCTGGTAGCTGGATTGTCGTCGGGCTGTTTTATCCGCGAAAGGCTACGGCAACCACAACGTTGTTTTGACTAATTCTTTCTCCACCTAGCAGCGGCGGCTTTCTTGGCGATCTCCGACCGCTTCTTCTTGCTCAGGCTCGCCGCCCTAGCCGGTCCGCCGATCTTCCCGCCGATCCGACCGAATGCCGCGGCGGCTTTGCGCATATCGTCGGTAATTTCGATCTCGGGTGGCGCGTCCGCTTCGCTGTGCTCTGCCATCTTCTGCATTGATCGAGCGGCGGCTTGGACGGTATCGGCTGGTTGACGGCGGCGCTTCTTGCTTGAGGCCTTTCGCATGCGTACAGTGTAGGCTCCAGGTGAACGGAGGGCAAGCCATGAGAACCATTCTGCGCGTCGTCGTCATCGCCGGTGTTGTTCTTCTCGGAACAACGAAGTGTGATTCCGCCGGGCGACCCTCGGGCCGCTATCAAGTGGTCTATGGCCTTATCGGCGGATACACAAGAAGCGATGGACAGCAATTCGGAGCATTTGTCAGAATCGACACGGTGACCGGGCAGACGTGGATCTATCGTGGCGAGATTACCGGCTGGCTCCCAATAGACGAACATCGGATTGGCGACTGGCGCGATCTACCGACGCGGAAATAGAACCCACCACTGTTACAGGCCGCTAGCACTACCTGGTCTAGTCTCTTTCGCCCAACTTACGCTTGACTTTCGCCTGATTACCGCCTATATTGCCCTTTTGCGAGGCAGTCATGAAGTACCTGACCGAAAGACAACGCGACATCCTGCAGTTCATCCGGGATTTCCAGCAGGAGCGCGGAGTCGCCCCCACCCACCGCGAAATCTGCGATCACTTCGGCTTCTCCTCCTACGGCACGGTCTACAAACATCTGTCCCTGCTCGAGAAAAAGGGCCTCATCCGCCGCGACTGGAACCAGAAGCGCGGCGTTGAGGTCGTCGACAAGCCGTCCCGGGAGACGCCGCCCGGCGTCCGCGAGCTGCCGCTCTTCGGCGTCATCGCCGCCGGCCGCCCGCTGGAAGTAGAGCAATCCGACGAGACCATCACCGTCCCCGATCGGCTCACCAGCCGCGGAGAGAACTTCGTGCTGAAGGTGCGTGGCGACTCGATGATGGACGACGGCATTCTCGACGGCGATTACGTGATCATCGCCCGCCGCGAGCGCGCCGAGAACGGCGAGATGGTGGTGGCCAACGTCAATGGAGAGGTCACACTCAAACGT
>DASYPF010000394.1:0-4388 GCA_036006905.1 Acidobacteriota bacterium | reverse complement strand
GAACTGGGAACTGGGAACTGGGAACTGAGAACTCTTTATCTAACCTTCCATATTGCAATCGGTACCCAAAGCGTCTATTCTGCGTGCAACTTCATTTCCCGCCTTTCTATGATCGGGAACACAGTGCAGCACTATCGCGTTCTGGAAAAGCTCGGCGGCGGCGGGATGGGTGTCGTCTACAAAGCCGAGGACACCCGGCTGGAGCGCAGTGTAGCTCTTAAGTTCCTTCCTGAAGACATTTCCTCAGACAACCAGGCGCTGGAGCGCTTCCAGCGTGAAGCCCGGGCGGCTTCCGCGCTCAATCACCCGCACATTTGCACTGTTCACGACATCGGCGAGTACCAGGGCCGCCCCTTCATTGTCATGGAGCTGCTGGAAGGCGAGACGCTCAAGACGCGCATGACGGGCAAGCCCTTGGAAATCAACCAGCTTCTAGATCTGGCCATTCAGATTGCCGATGCACTGGATGCGGCGCACTCTCGAGGGATCGTTCATCGCGATATCAAACCGGCCAATCTCTTTGTCACCGAGCGTGGGCAGGCCAAGATCCTCGACTTCGGATTGGCGAAGCTGGCGCCAAAGCCACGCCCCCCTGCATCGGAGGCGCTATCGCAATTGCCCACAGCACCTGTGGCTGATAGTTTTCTAACAACGCCAGGCACGGCTATGGGAACGGTTGCCTATATGTCCCCCGAGCAGGCGCGCGGCCAAGAAGTCGATGCTCGCACCGATATTTTTTCCTTCGGCGTGGTTCTGTATGAAATGGCGACCGGCACGCTCCCCTTTCAGGGGAAAACACTGGCTGTGCTCTTTGACGCCATCCTCAATAGGACACCCATCCCCGCCCGCCGCCTCAATCCGAGCCTTCCGATCAGGGCGGAAGAAATCATTTGCAAAGCGCTGGAGAAAAATCGCGACGCGCGTTACCAGTCAGCCAAGGAAATGCTGGCCGACCTGAGACGGCTCCGGCGCGATAGTGATTCTGTCGCTGCGGCCACCGCCGAGCCGGTCCCATATCCTCGCGCCGACCATGAGATGACTCCCAAAGTGCGAGAATCCTTTCCTGCTGCGCCGGCACCGTCCATGGGGCCCCGGTCTCTTGCGCCTTTTTATCGTTTGGCCGGAATTCTGCTGCTCGCTGCCGTCGGTATTTTCGTTCTATGGAAGCTAGTGCCACAGGAGTGGTATCCAGCAAGAATCGGCCCGCAGTTAAGTTCCCTTCCTGGTCAAAAACACTTGGCGGTACTTCCGCTTGCTAACATCGGCCGCGATACCGCCACTCAGGCGATCTGCGACGGACTGGTGGAAACATGGACCAGCAAATTGACGCAACTCGAGCCAATGCACCGGTCCCTCTGGGTGGTGCCGTCAAGCGACGCACGCAGCATCACGAGCGCAGCCGAAGCACACCGTAAATTTGGCATCACATTGGCCGCAACGGGAAGCATGCAGCGATCCGATGACAAGCTGCGCCTGATATTGAATCTGGTCGATGCCAAAGCTTTGCGGCAACTAAAGTCCAGCCAGTTTGAGGGTTCGATGGCAAATCTAGCCGCGCTCGAAGACGAAACAGTGGCGAAATTGGCCGACATGCTGGAAATTCACGCACAGCCGGAAACACTTAGCGCGCTGGCCGCCACGCGCACCACTGTCCCGGGTGCTTACGATTTCTACCTGCAGGGGAGAGGCTTTCTTTATCACTACGAGAAACCAGAGAACATCGATACCGCTATCCGCTTATTCGACCAGGCGATTAAGGAAGATCCGGGCTATGCGCAGGCTTACGCCGCCAAGGGAGAAGCCTACTGGCGCAAGTACGAGCACACCCGAGACACGCAGTGGACTGAACCAGCTCTCAAGAACTGCAACGAAGCAGTACGGCTGAACGGGCGGCTTCCCGCCGTCTACATCACTCAAGGGCTGATCCATACAGGCACGGGCAAATCTGAGCAGGCGGTCGAAGAATTTCAGGAAGCGTTGAAACTCGACGCGCGCAATGCCGATGCATACCGGGGGCTGGCGAAGGCTTACGAGGGAATGGGAGATCTTGCAAACGCGGAATCGACTCACAAGAGAGCCATAGAATTACGTCCCGATTACTGGGCCGGTTATAATCAGTTGGGCCTTTTTTACCTGCAGCACGCCCGCTATGCGGAGGCAGCCACGCAATTTCGGCAGGTCGTAGCACTTCTCCCTGACAATTTCCGCGGCTATGTCAATTTGGGCGCTGCCTATCTGCGTCTGGAGCGTCTAGCGGATGCCAGAGAGATGTTCGAGCAATCCCTAAAAATTGCTCCCAATTATGGCGCCTACTCGAACCTGGGCAGCATTTATTTCGCCGAAGGACGTTATAACGATTCAGCCGCGATGTTTGAAAAAGCGCTCAGCCAGGACGGCCGCGATTACAAGGTCTGGGGAAACTTGGCTTCCGCTTATTACTGGATCCCGGACAAGAAAGTGAAGGCTCAGGAGATTTTCAAACGTGCCGCTCAGATGGCCGAAGCGCAGCGAAAGATAAACCCGCGGAATTCGGGGATACTTTCCAATCTCGCCGACTACTACGCAATGACGGGTGACCGCACTAGATCATTGGAGTTAGTGCAGCAAGCCCTATCGCTAGCACCGGGAGATGTGGACGTGATATACCGAGCCGCACAAACTTACGAAAATCTCGGACAGCGTGACACTGCGTTGCGTTGGATAGCGAAGGCGTTGGCTCAGGGATATGCACGCGCATCGATTGAGCGATCGCCCGGACTGCGTGACTTGCGAACAGACCCACGCTATCAGCGGCTGGTGGAAAGCAAGAGTGAAAAATAGACAACAAATTAACTAAGGAGGGCAATCCCATGGCAGACACGGAGTATGACGTATTGATTTTCCCCAAAGGAGCCGACTGCACGGTGGAACCCGCGCATAGGCCGGTGAAAGGAGGAGATTGCATCAACTTCCACCCGATCCGCACTGACGCTATGCTATTTTTTCCAGACCCTAATATCTTCGATCCCCCCCAAGTCGATTCGGTAGAGGTCAAGAATGGGGAACACGCTCGCCTAAAAATCAAGAATGGAGCTAAAAAGGGGGTATATTCTTACGGCGTCCACTGCAAAAGCACTACCAGTTTTGCGCTCGGCGCCTCCGACCCAGACATCATCGTTTACGGTTGAGTATTGGATTTTTTGAAATGACAGATCAAGTCAAAGCCCGCTTCAGCGGGCTTTCCCGAAGGGCTATTAGGCCAGCCATTCACGGCTGGTGAAGGGAAATCTCAAAAACGGTCAAGCCCGCTTCAGCGGGCTTCTTGAACCACGGCTTTAGCCGCACGTTTGGGAGGAATGTTGACAAAAGCATGAAAATTTTCTTGCGAAAGGGAAGGGGCTAAAGCCACTGCTTCGGAAGCCCGCTGGAAGCGGGCTGTTACGTTTTTAGAAATTTCCTGTAACCAGCCGTAAACGGGCTGGCCTAATAGCCCTTCGGGCAAGCCCGCTGAAGCGGGCTATGCCGCGCGGCTTCGTCGCGCTGGAGAACATCGGAGGGGTGTCTGCGGTTGCTAATCCAGTTTTCCGCGAACTCTCACTTTTGTTTGGCCAACTGTTGCAAAATCTGTCCCACTTTGCGGATTTCTTCGCCATAGACGGCCCAGTTCCCTTCGCGCTGCGCGCGTAAGGCGCGGTCGTAGCTTTCCGCGGCCTGCCGAATGAGCTGCTCCCGTTCGACCGGCGTTTTCGATGTCTCCTTTGAAGAAAGGGGAGCTGCCGCCGCTCTTGGCTGCGCCGCTTCAGGCGCGATGGTGGTCTCGGTTCCGAAAATCTTGGCTAACGACTGCTCCAGCGTCTCCTCCATGGCGATGTGATTTTCGTAAGCGACCACAACCCGCTTCAGTTCCGGGATTTTTCCACTTTCGGCCCTAAGATAAACAGGACGCACGTAAATGAGCGTCTCCTCGATGGGGATCACCAGTAACGTTCCCTGGATCACTTCTGACCCGCGCTGGTCCCATAGGGAGATCTGCCGTGAGATTTCCGGGTCCTGATTGATCCGGCCGTTGATCTGCTTGGGCCCGTACACCAGTCTTTGCTTGGGGAAAAGATAAACGCGCAGCTTTCCGTACTCGTCGCCATCACTGCGCGCTACCATCCACGCCGCCAGGTTGTCTTTCTTGCGCGGCGTGAAGGGAAGCATCAGGATAAATTCTTCATGGCTTTCTCCGGGAAGCTTCATAATCGTGTAATAAGGACTCATCAGCTGTGACTGCTGGCCGTGCATCAGCACCGGCACCTCCCATTGATCTTCCTTGTTATAAAAAATCTGCGGTTGTGCCATGTGGTAAATCAAATAGACAGCGCTCTGAACCGAGAAAATGTCCTCCGGATAGCGCAGATGCCGCC
>DASYPF010000393.1:0-4349 GCA_036006905.1 Acidobacteriota bacterium | reverse complement strand
ACAAGGAAATGAAGATGAGCGTGGCTCCGTTGAGCAGCGCCGCCAGGATCTCACCCCGGAAGTAACCGTAAGTCTTGGCAGGAGTCGCCGGTCGTTGAGAAAACCAGATGGCAAACAGGCTCAAGCCAAGCGCGGCCACGTCGCTTAACATGTGACCCGCGTCAGCCAGTAGCGCCAGGCTGTTGGCGATATAGCCGCCTACAGCCTCAGCGATCATGAAAATGACGGTCAGTATCAGCGCGATGACCAGGCTTTGTTGTCCCGCCACTGTCTCGGGGTCCCCAGCATGCACGGCCGTCTGAAAGGAATGATCGTGATGGGAGTGATTGTGACCGTTGCGATCGCGACTGAGAAAACTACTCACGCTGCTTCCTTCGGGGCGAATGAATCGTTCTGTTCCTTCTGATAATAACGTTGTAATAATTTCCCAACAAAGAAAATCCCTGCCCCTGCAGCCAGCATTCCCACCATTTTTTTTCTAAAGCCTACTTTGGGAAGAAAAACGCAAAGCGCGGACTCAAAGGCCACCGCCGCCGTCACCGAACCGGCCAGTTCCAGCGCCGCGGCGCGATCGAATGGCTTACCGTAGACACGGCGCATTTTGAGAAAGACCGTCGATTGAACGAGAGCGGTCAAAATGTGCGCATCGATTGATTGAGTCATTGAAGCGAGGGCCGCCGTCACCAGACTACTCTCCTCGAGAAGGTGCTGCACAAGGATTTCGCGGTATTGCGGATGCTCTCGGGCGATGGAGAAAAGAATTCGGGGTTGCACTGTCAAAATCCGGCGCAACAGCTCGCGGAGACTGTCGAAATCCCGAAAAGAAACCCCCAGCACGCTGCGTTTTAACCCCCTCCGGTATTCCTCCAATACGGCCCGTGGGTCAGCTACCTGGTCCAATTTATTTAAGACAACCAGTAACGGGATTTTTAGTTGCTCAATGGACTGGACGGTCCGCTCGGTAGCATCCGTGGGCTTTAGCCCGGCATCCAGCACCAGCACCACCAGGTCCGCGCTGGAAGCGGAGCGAAGCAAGTCGGCATCACGTCCGTATCCCAGATACTCATCAATTCCCGGCACCTCCAACACGGAGAAGACTTCACTGCGCGTCCCCCGCTTCCCAAACAGTTGGTGAATCAAAGTGCTTTTTCCAGAGTTAGAAGATCCAACAAAGAGGACCTTCACCGGACCGCCGCGCCAGATGTCCCAGTCCTTTTCCAGGCGCCGCACCACTCCAGACCATCCCTTCTGCCGCTCCACATCTTGCAGAATCCGAGCAATGCGCCAGCGCCTGGCAGGCGGCAAAACCGCCAGCAGTGCTTCTTTCAGTTCTTCCAGTTCAATTCCGTTTTTCACGATCTAATCTCGACAGCGGAAAATACACTCCATCATTTTCCATATTGAAGCAAATTTTGCAAATCGGCAGCTGTGCCGCGCTCTAATACGGCGCTAACAACGTCCAGAGGGAATAAACCACCAAGACCTAGAGTGGCAAAGCCACAACCAAAAGAAAAGCCGTCTACGGCCACGTGACGGCCACGTTCACGTGCACGTCAACGACCACGGCTACGTCCACGGTAACGAAAAACAATTCCAAAAGAGCAGCGATTGGTGAACGTTGTCGTGGACGTTGACGTGGTCGTGAACGTGCACGTGAACGGTGGTTTCCATTCGGCCAAAACTTGGTCAAAAAAACAAGATTCTGCCAACTTGTTACACCAGGGCACCAAGGGTTCTTTGTGCCTTTGTGTCTTGGTGGTTCATTTCTGGCGACTTATTTCTCTTATCTCAAAGCGTCACTAATCCAAATCGGCCCGATAACTCAAGCCCGGCATTCGACATTCGCAATTCGTCATTCGCAATTCACAGTATCTGAATTGGATCGATATCAATGATCCATTTGCTGGTATTCTTCTTCTTCACTTCCAGAGATTCAAGCGTTGCTTCCAGTACTTCATGCAGCAAGCGGCGATTTCTGGACTTCAACAGAGTCTGAAACCGATAGGAACCCTTCAACTTTCCCAGCAGCGCTTCGGAAGGTCCCAAAACACGCAGATCTCCCCCGGCTTGCCGCTGCTGCAAAACCGGCTGCATTGCGTCTGCGAAAAGCTTGGCCCGCTGCTCGGCCTTTTGCCGGTCAATGTCCTGCGAAAGCACGACAGCAAGGTGCGAAAACGGGGGATATGAAAACAATTTGCGGTAACGAATCTCCTGCTCATAAAACTGCCGGTAGTCCTGCATGCATGCAAAACGCAAGGCGTAGTGATTGGGGTAATAGGTCTGCACGATCACTTCGCCGGCGACATCCCCTCGTCCCGAACGTCCCGCCACCTGAGTGATCAACTGGAACGTTCGCTCCGCCGAACGAAAATCCGGAATACGCAGACCGGAATCCGCATTCAACACTCCCACCAGCGTGACATTGGGAAAATCGTGCCCCTTGGCGATCATCTGGGTGCCGACCAGGATTTGCGTCTCTCCCTGGTCAAATCGGCGTAAAATTTTCTCATGAGATCCTTTAGCGCGGACCGAATCCCTGTCCAGGCGGTCCACGACGGCCGTGGAGAATAATTTCTGAAGGACTTCCTGAACGCGCTCCGTCCCTTCGCCCACCATAAACAGGTATTCACCTGCGCACTCTACACAGTTTTGTGGCACCGATCGCGTGTAGCCGCAATAATGACAAACCAGCCTGCGGCCTTCCTGGTGAAAAGTCAGGCTTACACTGCACTGCTGGCAAGTCATCACGTTCCCGCAAGATCGGCAAACCAAAATGGGGGCGTATCCCCGGCGATTGAGCAGAATCATCGCCTGTTCTTTTTTGCGAAGCCGTTCCTGAATAGCTTCCTTCAGCAGATCTGAGATCAGCGTCGCCTTACCTCGCTTTTCAAACTCGACTCGCATGTCCATGATGTGAACCGCCGGAAGGGGGCGTTTGCGCACCCGTTCGGCGATCCAGATGTAATGATGTTTGGCTGCCTGGCGCGCCTGAAAGTACGTCTCCAGAGCGGGCGTAGCCGAACCCAGCACTACCAAGGCATTCTGAAAACGCCCGCGCAACAGCGCGGTGTCGCGCCCGTTGTACATCGGATTCTCTTCCTGCTTGTAGGAAGAATCGTGTTCTTCGTCTACGATGATGACTCCCAGGTTCTGCAGCGGACAAAAGACGGCCGATCGCGTGCCGATCACAACGCGTGCTTCATTCTTGCGTATGCGCTGCCACTCGTCATGACGCTCTCCGGCCGAGAGAGAGCTGTGGAGAATGGCTACACTTTCTCCGAACCAACTGCGCATCACACGGGACAGGGCGGGAGTCAATGCGATCTCCGGAACCAACATCAGCGCGGTTTTGCCGCGCTGCAGCGTTTCGGCAATAGCGTTCAGATAAATTTCAGTCTTACCGCTTCCGGTCACTCCATGGATCAAAAAGCTCTGGAATTGACCCTTCTCGAGGGTTTCGCGAATCTGCCTTAAAGCTTCTTCCTGGTCTCCAGTCAATGTGAGAAGTTGGGGACGCTGATCCGCCTGGGCATGAAACGGATCCCGGCGCACGGCACGCCGCTCCAGACGCACCGATCCCTTTTTTTCCAGCGACCTGATTGTCGCGGGAGATACGCCGTGGCGGGCCAATTCCGAAAGACGTACAGGGAGGCTCATTGCCTTTAATTTCTCCAGCGCCAGTTTTTGGAGAAGAGTGAGCTCAAGGTTCGCCGGCTGCTGCATCAAGGCCACAAAGAGCGCGGTTTTTTCCAGAGATTTTTCATCCAGGTATTCGCGCACCGCCACAACACCTTCTTTTTTGAGCTGTTGAATTTGCTGCCACAAGTTGGCGCGGCCCAGGCGGCGTGCCAGTTTTTGAAATCGGATCGGCCCTTTGCGGAGAATGGCCAGAATTTGATCTTGTTCTCCCAACAAACTTCTCTGGGGCTCGTCTTCAAGCAATGAGATCTCGTAGTCGCCGCGGAAGTTCAGTCCCGCCGGAAGCATAGAACGAAAAACTTCTCCAGGAGAGGCCAGGTAGTACTGGGCCAACCAGAAACCCAGTTGTATCAACTCGGGACTGATGATCGGTTCAAAGTCGAGCGCCTTCTTCACCGGGCGCAGCAGCGAAAGATCGATCTCCGTATTGTCGGGAAAACCGACTACATAACCGGTAAGCAGCTTGCGGCCAAAGGGAACCAGCACGCGCATTCCGGCGCTCAATTCCAGATCAGCCGTAAGTGTGTAGGTGAACGTCTTGCGTACCGGAGCGGCTACGGCTACCTGAACGAGGCGCATGCGAGTTACCAGTGACGAACTTCGAATGTCTTACTGAGAGTCGCAAGTCGCAAGTCGCAGGTCGCAGGTCG
>DASYPF010000392.1:0-8143 GCA_036006905.1 Acidobacteriota bacterium | reverse complement strand
TCCTTTCAAACCGTTTCCAATCTGCTGGCTGCCTTGCGCGAAGGCGACTACTCCATCCGGGCACGGGGCGCAGAAACGGATGACAGCCTGGGCGAGGTGATGTTTGAAGTAAATACTCTGGGTGAAACTCTGCGCGAGCAGCGCCTGGGTGCGCTGGAAGCCACTGCCCTGCTCCGCACCGTGATGGCGGAGATCGATGTCGCGGTCTATGCTTTTGATGGCCAGCGCCGACTGCGTTTGGTAAATCGGGCCGGCGAACGGCTGTTGGGGCACCCAGCGGAACGGCTGCTCGGCCGGAGCGCCCAAGAGCTGGAGCTGGCGGACTTTCTGGATGGCGATGCGGCGCGCACTCTGCAAAAATCGTTTCCCGGTGGTTCCGGCCGGTGGGGAGTGCGGCGCAGTTCTTTTCGCGAAGGAGGCTTGCCGCACCAATTGCTCGTCCTTGCCGATTTGAGCCGTCCGCTGCGCGAGGAAGAACTGCGCGCCTGGCAGAGGCTGGTTCGCGTCCTGGGCCATGAACTGAACAATTCCCTGGCCCCAATCAAGTCGGTTGCTGGAAGCCTGGAAAGCCTGCTGGTTCGGGAACAGCCACCGGAAGATTGGAGGGAAGACCTGCGCCGGGGTTTGGGTGTGATCGCCTCGCGAGCCGAATCGCTCAGCCGCTTCATGCAAGCCTACGCGCGCCTGGCCAGACTTCCTCAACCACAATTGCAACGCATAGACGTCCCGGACCTGATTCGACGCGTAGCCAGTCTGGAGACCAGACTCTCAGTGACCGTACTGCCGGGCCCCCGACTCACCATCGAGGCGGATGGCGATCAATTGGAACAGCTCCTGATCAATCTGGTGCGAAACGCGGCGGACGCTGCACTGGAAACGGGCGGAGACGTAAAAGTGAGCTGGAAGAGAAACGGCACGCATCTGGAAGTGGCTGTGGAAGACGAAGGTCCAGGACTGTCCAATACAACCAATCTATTTGTCCCTTTCTTTACCACCAAACCCGGAGGTTCGGGCATCGGACTAGTATTGAGCCGCCAAATCGCCGAAGCGCATGGAGGAACGCTGACGTTGGAGAACCAACCATCCGGCCGCGGTTGCACGGCGCGACTGAGGCTGCCGGCGTAGGGCAGTTCTCAGTTATCAGTTATCAGTTATCAGTTATCAGTTCTCAGTTCCCAGTTCCCAGCTCTCAGCTCTCAGCTCTCAGTTCTCAGCCAAGAGCCGAAAATGAATGTCTGAGAACTGGGAACTGGGAACTGGGAACTGAGAGCTAGCTGATCGCTTAGGCGTGTTAGAATTTATCGGCATTCTGACCAAGGACCACGATGCGGAAATTAGCCCTCCAAACATTTGACTCCTTTGTCAGCCAGCGTCAGGCTGAAGTTAAGTTCTACCGGTCACTGGGCGCTGCCGAACGTCTGCAGATTTTCTTCAGGATACAGGAAATAGCATATGGTCCTGAAGAAGATTGGCCTTCGCTAAGGAAGAGCCCTGCAATAAGAATCCGAAGAGCAGATCTCCGGAGATGAAGTTATCCAGGGATTGGCTCGAGTTTCTTGGAGTGTTGAAAGCACAAGACGTCCATTTTGTCATTGTAGGAGGAGTTGCAGTCGTTTATCACGGCTATCCCAGAACAACCGGAGACCTTGATATTTTTTATGAGTGCTCTCCCGACAACGTACGAAGGCTTCTTCGAGGGCTGCGTTCTGTTCTCGAGAGCGATATTCATTTGAGCGAGAAAGATTTGTTGACCCCTGGCAAAATCGTGCAACTCGGCATTTCGCCGAATCGAATAGATTTGATAAATCAGATTGATGGTGTGAGCTTCGCGGAAGCTTCCGATTCCGCGATAGCGGCAGAATTTGAACCCATTGGAGCAGTCCTGATGATTGGAAAGACTGCCCTTATCAAAAACAAAAAGACGGTAGGAAGGAATAGAGACAAGGATGACTTGGAGTTTCTAGACCAGTGAGGATAACGACTGCCGCCTCAGAGGCGCTGCCTATTTGCAACCTTTCTGAAAAACACCCAGTACACCGGAATCCCCACGAGCACGATGCCAAATACTACGCTGGTCCAGAGGGTTTCGGTCATGAGCGCGTTGATGATCAAATAAGCGACGCCGCCAATAAAAAAGAGCGGCACAACCGGATAGCCGATGGCACGATATGGACGCTTCAGGTCGGGGCGCTTTCGCCGCAGCGGATAAAGAGCCGCCACGCCGAGCGCATAGAATGGCCAGATGGCGATGACGAAGGTATCGGCTAATTGCTCAAATGTACGCGCCAATACAAACGCAACACCCAGCAATCCGGCCAGTCCGATGGCAACATATGGAGTGTGATAACGCGGATGAACCTTGGCAATGGTCTTGAAGAACAGACCATCGTCAGCCATAGCAAAGAATACACGAGGCGATGCCAACATACTGGCATTGAGCGAGCCAAAAGTTGAAATCATCACGACGACAGACACGATCGCCACGCCGGCAGTTCCAAACAACGCCGACATGGTGTCGGCCGCAACCAGACGGGACTGCGCCACTTTTCCAATTGGGCTGACATAAAGGTAGGCGGCGTTGGCCAGGAGATAAATGGCAATGATCGCCAGCGTTCCAAAAATCAGAGCTCTGGGCAAATTCCTTCCGCCATCTTTGACTTCTCCTCCGGCAAAGGAAAGATCGGCCCAGCCGTCGTAGGCCCAGAGCACCGAAATCAGAGCCAAACCGAACAGACCCGGCTGCACTGCAATTGCGACCGAAGAGAAATGGCTGAAGCCGGCGCCTCGCGCGGATCCGAGTAAAAAGGAAGCAGCGACCAGTGCTGACAGCGCGCCAAACTTTGCCATGGTTGTCATGCCAACGACCGCCGCGCCCCAGTGCACGCCGCGAATGTTTACCACCGCCGCAAGAACAACAGCGGCCGCGGCCAGATAATGCACGGCTGCGCCGTGCTCTGCGGGATCGATCGCAATCGAGCGCAGCAGGTACTCTGCGAAAACTGTAGCGATGGCGCCGAGCGCCGAAGCGCGAATGATGACCAGTTCCGACCAGCCGAACAGAAACGCAGAGAGGCGCCCCCATCCTTCGCGCAAATAAACGTAAAGTCCTCCAGTGTGCGGCAGCGCGCCGGACAGCTCAGCCAGCGAGAGAGTACCGCACAGCGTTATGAATCCCGCCAAGATCCAAACGGCCATCATGAACGGCGGACTGGGGACGCGGGCGGCGATGCTGGCGGGAGTTCGAAATATCCCCGACCCGATGGTGACTCCGATGACGATGCCGATGGCGCTCCATAGCCCCAGCCGGCGCTCCAGATTAGGTTCTGGATTCAGGGTGTCGTGCGATGGGTCTTGGCTTGCCACGGGCAACATAGCCTACTCGAAGAGAGGCGTGAAGGGTTAGCAAAGATTTGGGATCAAGGATGGAACATCGGGGCTCTCGGTTTATCCGACGATATGGGCACGGGTTCGCCATGCTAAGCCCGCTGAAGCGGGCTTGCCCAGCGGGCTGTTAGGCCAGCCGTTTACCCGGATTATTCATGCCGAACTCCGTTCCAATGGGTTGTTCAAACCTAAAGCTGTCCACGTCTACGTCCACGACCACGACGACGACAACGGGCACGTTAAACGAGCACGTAGACGTGGGTCGTTAACGTGGTCGTGGGCGTGGACGTGATCGTGGCCGTAGTCGGTCTTCAACATGTCGGCGGGCTGGCAACGGCTTCGCCGCGCGTCAAAGAGAGTAGCCGGGGCAGAGCGCGCCACTACCCATCCGGTCGCTGTTGACATGAGCCTCAGGTATGCATTATGGTTCCATTTTGGAACCGACATATGCCGACGGTTACGCTCAAGAACATTCCAAGCAAGCTCCACCAAAAACTAAAGGCCAGAGCCGCCTCGCATCGGCGCAGCTTGAACAGCGAGATAATCACCTGTTTGGAGTCTGTAGTTGAAGCTGTTCCGACTGATGCGTTGCTCAGGCGCGCTCGCTTCCTTCGAGAGCAGGTATCCGGGGTGGTCCACGATAGCGATCTGAAAAGCCTGAAGAATCAAGGCCGGCCATGATTGTTGTGGACACAAACGTGATCGCCTATCTCTGGTTGCCCGGACCTCACTCGGACAACGCGGAACGCGCACTTCGCAAAGACTCTGTATGGGCCGCCCCTGTTTTGTGGCGCTCAGAATTCCGAAATGTGATCGTGGGATACATGCGCCGCAGACAGATCTCGTACGCTGTTGCAACAGATATTCTCTCTGAGGCGGAAGCCCTCATGCGCGGCCGCGAGTACTCGGTCCCTTCCGATCACATCTTGCGCTGGACAATGCAGTCCAATTGCTCCGCCTACGACTGCGAATTTGTAGCTCTGGCGCAGGACCTGGAAACATCGCTGGTCACGACCGATAAGCAGTTGATCGCCGCGTTCCCAAAAATCGCTGTGACATTGGATAAATTCGTCAGGAACGTGAGCCGCTGAGCACATCGGGAGCTGTGGTGAAAAGCTCGATTGGAATCACCACAGAGTTTCACAGAGAAACCAGTTTAGGCAGCACGCCCTTACGACCTCGGATACAATTCTTTTATACTGGAAGGTGCGGCTGATTGCCGACTATAGAGGAGCCCATGCATAAGGATTTGGGTGAGGTCAGTGCCCAGAATGCAGAATACATTGAATCTCTCTACCAGCGATACCTCCAGGACCCTGCTTCTGTCGAACCGAGCTGGCGATATTTCTTTCAGGGCGTTGAGTTTGCCCGGGAAGGCGCGAGCCCGGTGGTTTCCAAATTCACGCAGGACACGCACATCTTCGATTTAATCCACGCCTACCGCAAATGGGGACACCTGATTGCGAAGATCGATCCCCTGGGGATGAACCAGGAGATGCATCCGGAGCTGGAACTGGAGAACCTTGGGTTCTCCGAAGACGAGCTGGACGCCACTTTCCCGGCCGTTTCTTTCATTGACCAGTCGCCGGTAACGCTGCGGCAAGTGCGCGATGCGCTGCGCGAGATCTACTGCTCAAGCATTGGCATCGAATACATGGATCTACACGATCCTACAATTGAGCATTGGTTTCAGGCGCGGATCGAGCGCCAGCGCAACCGGCCGATGCTCACGCTGGAGAATAAGCGCGCTATTCTTTCCAATTTAAACAAGGCTGAAATCTTCGAGCGTTTCCTGCACACCAAGTACGTAGGGCAGAAGAGGTTCTCTCTGGAAGGAGGCGAGACGTTGATTCCGGCAATGGCGGAGCTGATCGATTATGGGGCGCAATTGGGCACCGATGATTTGATCGTCGGCATGGCGCATCGAGGACGGCTCAACGTCCTGGCCAATATTTTGAACAAAACATATGAAATGATCTTTAGCGAATTTGAAGACCACTTCATTGAAGGCGCCGTGCAAGGAAGCGGCGACGTCAAATACCACAAGGGATTTTCGGGAACGGTCGAGACTGCCTCCAGACAAATAATCCGTGTAACTCTGGCCGCCAACCCGAGCCACCTGGAGGCAGTCGACCCAGTCGTGGAAGGCGCCGTGCGCGCGCGCCAATTCCTGCGTGGCGACAAAGACCGGATGCGCGTCCTCCCATTCCTCATTCATGGCGACGCGGCATTCGCCGGCCAGGGGTCTGTGGCCGAGACACTGAACCTTTCCAAACTGGAGGGGTATACCACCGGCGGGACCATCCACTTCATCCTCAATAACCAAATCGGTTTTACCACCGATCCGTGGGACGCGCGCTCGACGCGCTATGCGTCAGATATCGCCAAGATCGTCCTGGCGCCGACATTTCATGTCAATGGCGACGATCCGGAAGCCGTTGTCCACTGTATCCGCCTGGCCGCGGAATTTCGCCAGACGTTTCATCGTGATGTCGTCATCGACATGGTCTGCTACAGGCGCCACGGTCATAACGAAGGAGACGAACCTTCATTCACGCAGCCGACCATGTACCGGAAGATTCGCAATCATCCTACGGTGCGCGCGCTTTACACCGAAGAGCTGGTCCGCCGCGGGGACGTAGAAGCGGAGCTGGCCCGCGAGATGGAGCGCAACTTCAAGGAGCAGCTACAGCAGTCGCTGGAAACTACGCGCGAGATGACGCCCGCTGAGCAGGCCGAGACGCTGCGTAAGACCTGGTCGGGATATCACAAGGCAAGCCAAGAGGAGATCGCCGCCCCGGTTGACACGAAAGTCTCAGCAACGACGCTGGAACACATCGCCAGAAAGATCACCACTATCCCTGAGTCGTTTCAAATTCACCCCAAGCTGAAGCCGCTGCTGGAAGAGCATTACCAGAGGGTGGCTGAGGATAAAGGACTGGATTGGGGAATGGCCGAAGCGCTGGCCATTGGAACACTGCTGGAAGAAAAGATTCATGTTCGATTGACAGGCCAGGATACTTGCCGTGGCACTTTCAGTCACCGTCACACCGTTTGGTACGACGTGGACAACGACAAGCCATACATTCCGCTCAATCAAATTTCCTCAGAGCAGGCGCGGCTCAGTATCTTCAATAGCCCCCTTTCGGAGCTCGCACCGGTGGGATTTGAGTTTGGTTACTCCACTGCCAATCCATCGGCGCTGGTTCTATGGGAGGCGCAATTCGGCGACTTTGCCAACGGGGCGCAGATCATCATCGATCAATTCATTTCCTGTTCGGAAGCAAAGTGGGGACGCATGAGCGGGCTGGTTCTGTTGCTTCCCCACGGCTATGAAGGCCAGGGAGCGGAGCATTCCAGCGCGCGGCCGGAACGCTTCCTGCAGATGTGCGCGGAATATAACATGCAGGTAGTCAACCTGACGACGCCGGCGCAGTATTTCCACGCCCTGCGCCGCCAGATACATCGCCCCTTCCGCAAGCCGCTGATTGTAATGTCGCCCAAGAGCCTGCTGCGCCATCCGCTGGCGACGTCGAAACTGGCCGACTTTAGCGACGACCGGTTCCATGAAGTGCTGGAAGAGACTCGCGCCATCGAGAACGCCGGCCGCGTGATTTTTTGCTGCGGTAAGGTCTATTACGATCTGCTCCAGGAAATGGAGAAAAACAAACGCAGCGACATCGCCTTTGTCAGACTGGAACAGCTTTATCCCTTCATCGAATCGCAAGTCTCCGCGCAATTGGAGCGGTGGCGGGACTGCGGCGACATCGCGTGGGTGCAGGAAGAACCGCAGAACATGGGCCCCTGGACGTTCGTCGCCCCGCGCTTAAGTGCGTTGCTGCGGAAGGGACAAAAGCTGCGCTACGTGGGCCGGCCGGAAGCGGCCAGCCCCGCCGCCGGCTCGCACAAGCAGCACGCAGAGGATCAGCAGCGGCTCGTGGAAGAAGCGCTGCGCTGAGCTTCAGTCGACAGGAGGCAGGAAGCAGGAGGCAGGCAGCAGGAGGCAGGAAAGAGCGTCATTTGTCATTCGTCATTGGTCATTGGTCATTGGTCATTCTGGTGGATCACGCGTTTGTGATTAAGGTCGTCTTCAACTTAACTAATGAAACTCGACCAATGACGAATGACGCTTTTCCCTGCCTCCTGCCCACTGCCTCCTGCCGACCGTAGGAGAAACGATGCCCTATGAAATTAAGGTTCCGTCAGCCGGCGAATCGGTAACCGAGGCGCGCATTGCGCGCTGGCTGAAGCAGGATGGAGAGCGCGTCGAAATGGACGAGCCCATCCTGGAGTTGGAAACCGACAAAGCCAACTTGGAAGTCAACGCAGAACAGGCTGGCGTCCTGAAAGTCCAAAAATCTGCCGGTGAAAACGTCGTGCCCGGCGAAGTGATCGGCGTTATCGAGGAAGGTGGCGCTGGAGACGAGCGCCGCAGCAAAACCAGTGAGGAGACTGCCCCACCGCCCCAACCAGCCGAACGCGCTGCAAGCGGCGCCCGAGCGACGACCAGCGAAGAGCAGCCGGAAACTTCAGCGGAACAGAAGGCAGCTTCAGAGTCGAGACAAGCATCCGCAGAGACGCAGCATCCTTCACGACAACCTGCAGAAACGGAGCAGAATGCGCAACAGCCTGTAGAGAAGCAACATGCTGCGCCTCTGAGGGAAAATCACGAAACCGAGCAGGAAGCTGTCAGCCCAGCCGTCCGCAAATTGCTTCGGGAGCACGATCTGGACATCGGCGCCGTCCCGGGTACTGGGAA
>DASYPF010000391.1:0-9240 GCA_036006905.1 Acidobacteriota bacterium | reverse complement strand
GCCGACCACGTTCACGTTCACGAGCACGTCCACGTCCACGACTACGGCCAATCGAATCGTGAGCGATTGTGTATTTTTCGTCTGCGTGGGCGTGGACGTGCTCGTGAACGTGAACGTGATCGGCTTTTATTGAGTTGCGGCCCCGCCGCGCTAGGCCTCTGTGAGTGCGTCTTGTGAATAATCCGGGTTTCAAGGCTGGGTGGACGAATCATTAATCCTTACAATGAAGCGCAACGCCTGGTACTGGGTTTCCACAGGTTTAGGAGTGGGATTGGCGCCGTTCGCGCCGGGAACTCTTGGTTCGGCGCTTGGGGTCTTGCTTGCTTATCCAGTGCAGAAGCTTACGGGCCACGGTTTCTGGTGGACCTACGGAATCATTTCCGTATCCTGTATTGTTGTCGGGGTGATCTCTTCGACATGGCTGTGCCGTTACTTGTCTGTCGAGGATCCTCCCGCAGCAGTGATCGATGAAATCACAGCACAGTTCATGGTTACGAGTCTTGTCCCGCAGACATGGCGGGCGCTGCTGGCTTCGTTCTTGTTGTTCCGCCTGTTCGACATCGCCAAAGTTTTTCCTTGCAATCTTGCCGAACGTCTTCCGGAAGGATGGGGTGTAATGACCGACGACCTGATTGCGGGCGTTTATGCCGTTGCTGCATATTATTTGCTGGTGAAGCTGGGATTGCCGCTGCAGTGAGCAAAGTTTTTTCTCTGTGGCACCTCGGCGGACTCTGCGCCGCTACGGCAAAATTAAGACAAACATGTTGGTAGCTAAAAGCCGTCCACGTCTACGCTCACGTGCACGTCAACGACCATGGCCACGTCGCGCTGACAAAAATCGCAAAGTCCGGGCGAGATGGCTCCACTATGGAGGCTCACCGGCTATCCCGACGTATCCGTAGGCGTGGACGTGCGAGTGGTCGTGATCGGTCTTGTCTTTTTGGTTGCGACTCGACCTGCTGCGACTCTGTGGTTGACCCAGGTAGCCCAAATTTCGGCCTGGAAATCTGTCCAAAGAGCAAGACTTCACAAATTAGTAATATAGTGTCCTCTTATGGTCGCCGAAGTCATCGCCATCGGTTCGGAGATGTTGTTTGCCGATCGGATCGACAGCAATTCTCTTTACACTTCCGCGCAGTTGGAAAGATTTGGAATTTCACTGATCGCCAAAACTGTGGTGGGCGATGACCTGACTATGATCAGGAAAGCCCTGGCGCTGGCCCTTACTCGAGCTGACTTCATTTTTCTGACCGGTGGATTGGGCCCAACCGAGGATGATTTGACCCGGCAGGCCGTGTCCGAACAACTTGGCCTGGAACTGGTTTACCATCCGGAAATTGTGCGGCAGATTGAGAGCCGCTTCCAGAGCCTGGGACGCTCCATGCCCGAGATTAACCGGCGGCAGGGATTCATTCTGGAAACAGCTCAGGCGCTGGAGAACAGTGAGGGGACGGCGCCCGGTCAATACGTCCAGTTTGAAGGTCGGAACATTTTTCTTCTGCCGGGACCGCCGCGCGAATTGCAGCCGATGTTTCAGAAGTATGTCATCCCATTGATCGAGCAGCTCGGCCTGCGCCCGCGGTCTTTTAGATATTTTCGAATCGCCGGGCTGCCAGAGTCCAGAGTCGACTCGCTGGTGGCGCCGATTTACCGGCAATACCCGGATATCCAATCGACTATCCTCGCCTCGCCAGGGGATATTGAGCTCTTTTTTTTCGCTGAAAACGATGCGCGTTTGGCAGAACTGGCCGAGAAAGTAACAGCAGAGCTGGGAGACAATATTTACGCTACCGAGGAGATCTCGCTTGAGGCTGCCATAGCGCGCCTGATCAAAGAGCGCGGCGTCACGTTGTCGGTGGCTGAATCATGTACCGGGGGGATGGTGGGAGAATGGATCACGCGTACGCCGGGAAGTTCGGAGTTTTTTCTGGGAGGCGTGGTGGCTTACAGCAACTCGTTGAAGATTGATCTTCTTGGCGTGCCGCCGGAAATGCTGCGCGACCAGGGGGCCGTTAGTGAGGAAGCGGCCAAGGCGATGGCCGATGGGGCGCGCCGTCGGACCGGATCCAGCTACGCGCTTTCCATTACGGGCGTGGCAGGGCCTGGCGGCGGCTCAGAGTCCAAGCCGGTGGGCACCGTCTTCATTGGATGCAGTCATGCGGGACGAACCATCGCCGCGCGGTTCCAGTTTCCGGGAAATCGAGAGGTCGTGAGGTTGTTGAGCACCCGCGCGGCGTTGAATTTGCTGAGGAAGGAGCTACAAATGACGAATGTCGAAGTTCGAATGACGAATGAGGAATGACGAGTTAGAATGACGAATGACGAATGACGAATGTCGAATTTCGAATTTCGAATTTCGAATTTCGAATGACGAATGACGAATGACGAATTGTGAATGCCGAATTTCGAGTTGAATGACGGTATCTGTCAATGGGTTATTCGACATCGACATTCGTCATTCGAAATTCTAAATTTGTCATTCCTCATTCGTCATTCAAAATTCTAAATTTGTCATTCCTCATTCGACATTCGCAATTCGACATTCGCAATTCGACATTCGAAATTCGACATGCTTCGCTGTTTCATTGCTATCGAGCTGAGTGACACAATTCGCGAGAAGGTCCGAACGCTTCAGGAAGCGATGAGGAAACTTCACCCGCCGGTGCGGTTTACCGATGCTGCAGGAATACACTTGACCTTAAAGTTTCTGGGCGCTGTGCAGGAAAACCTCGTTGAGCGGATCAAGCAGAACCTGAATGAATGCCGTACCCAAAGTGGATTTGACATTCGCGTGCGCGGACTGGGCGCTTTCCCAACGCTCAGTTCTCCGCGAGTATTTTGGATGGGCATCGACGATCAGCCTCTGCTGTCGCAATTACAAAACCGCATTGAAGAGGAACTCTCCTGGATGGAAATCCGCGAGACGCGGCCCTTTCATCCGCACCTCACTTTGGCCCGGGCCAAGGAGAGAAAAGGATTGGCCCCCCTGATCGAGTATATTAAAATCAATGCCGAAAGCTTTGACGCCGGCACGTTGTCTGTGCGCGGGTTTCATTTGTACCAAAGCATCTTGAAACCAAGCGGCAGCCAGTATGTCAAGATGGCCTCGTTCGCGCTGACATGAATATCCTGCTGCTGGTGGCGGCCTATTTCTTGGGTGCGATTCCTTTCGGACTTATCCTGGTGCGGTGGACCACCGGCCGCGATCTCCGCCGGAGCGGCAGCGGAAACATCGGAGCCACTAACGCCTTGCGCGCCAGCAAGCTGGCAGGCGTCCTGACGCTGGCGTTAGACGCCGGCAAGGGCGTTCTGGCTGTTTGGCTGGCGCAACATTTTGCGGCCGGCTCGTGGGTCCCGTCGATTGCGGCGATAACGGCAATTGCGGGACACATGTTTCCGGTGTTCCTGAAATTTCATGGAGGGAAGGGAGTGGCGACGGGTTTTGGAGCTTTCGTGATGCTGGCGCCCTATCCGGTGCTGGTGGCGCTTGTTCTGTTTGTTGTGGCGGTCGCTGCGACACGGTATGTTTCTCTCGGTTCAATTCTGGCAGCGGCGTTGTTTCCGCTCTCTGTGGCGCTCTTTGGCTACGAATCGCCGGTAGTGTGGATCTGCGTGCTAGGAAGCGTGCTCATTATTTTCAAGCACCGCGAAAATATTGGCAGGATTTTTAGGGGTGAGGAAAACAAATTTAAGTTGAAGTCAGGTGGGCGATCAGTTGTCGTCGACAGGTAGGGAAGCACGGACGTGCAACCCCAAGCCCGCCGCAGGCGGGCGAAAGCGTGTAGCCCCGGGTGGAGCAAAGCGAAACCCGGGGATTTAGGGAAACAAAAACAATTGGAGCCCGCGACAGCGGGCGACAGGTATTCCATGGCGCTTAGCGCTGAATCCGATGTTGTTAGCACGCGACAACCCCGGTGTCGGTACGTGGTATCCGCCTTTCTGTCGCCCGCCAGGGCGGGCTCCCGTTTATATTTTTTTGTAACCCCGGGTTTCGCTTCGCTCCACCCGGGGCTACATGCTTTCGCCCGCAGTCGCGGGCTACCGAAAATGTCCAAAGTCCAGGCGGCGCAGGCCGTGCGCCCCTACAGCTCTGCTGTATGGCTTTCAGCCGTCAGCAATCAGTTTTCAGCTTTTTTATTGGTGTTTGCTGATAGCTGACGGCTGAAAGCTGATCCAGCTTTGATTTTATGTGAAAGGTGGAGAATATCCATGGCAATCAGTCAGGAGTTATTAGACATCCTGGCCTGTCCGGCGTGTAAGGAAGAAGTGAAATTGACGCCCGACGGGCAAGGCTTGAAATGCGTCAAATGCCATCGCGTTTATCCAATTCGCGATGATATTCCGGTAATGCTTATAGACGAAGCCAGAATTGAAAAGCCGGAAAGCGCCTAAACAATTGCGGATTTCGGATTGCGGATTTTTGGAATTGTCCGTTGTTTGTTGTCCGTTAAACCCAGCATTGAAGCGCTGGGCTATTCCCGGACCGTCCCCCTGGGACGGTAAATGCATCCGCATCATTACAGCGAGAAATTTGTGAATAATCCGGGCTTACCGGCTGCGGTCGACAGTCCCTCATCGCCCGTTGACTCCCATCACGCGCCAGCCCGAGTTTCGGTCGAAATCCAGGACAAACTGCGGAGCGTGAGAAACATCCTGCTGGTCCGATTGCGCTCGTTGGGCGACGCAGTGTTGATGACGCCCGTTCCGCGTTATCTGAGAGATGCGTTTCCTTCCGCTCGAATCTCCGTGCTCATTGAGGAGCCCTATGCTCCAGTGTTTCGGCGCCATCCGGATGTGGACGAGGTGATTGCGCTTCCGGAGAAAGATTCTCTGTTTCGGCGGGCTGCCGTGATATTTCACATACGCCGGAAGCGCTTTGATCTGGTGATAAACATGCACTCGGGTCCCACGGCGGGGTTGTTTACCGCCCTCTCAGGAGCGGGCGTACGCGTGGCATACTCGGCGGCCCGCTATGCGCGCTGGTGTAATGTGCGCGTTCCGGGGTCGAGAGCATTTTGGAATGCGGACCGAATCCACACGGTAGAGCATCAGATTTCTCCTCTCTTATATCTGGGAGTTTCAGTGCCCGAAGAGATCGAACTGGTGGTGGAGTTAGATCCAACTGCAGAACAAGCCGTGCGAGGCCGCATGAAAGAATTGAAGGTGCATCCCGGTCGTTATGTCTTAATGCACCCCTTTGCCACGTCTTTCACCAAAGAATGGAGCTTGTTCCATTTTGCGGAACTGGCGCGTCGCTTGCAAGGCATCTATCAAGTACCGATACTGGCAACGGCCGGCCGCGCAGAACTGGAGAAACTAGAGAGATTGGTTTCTGTCAGCGGCGGGCTGATCCTGGGGCTTCCGTCTCTTTCGCTGGAAGAACTCACGGTCTGGATCGATCAGTGCGGCCTGTTTATCGGAAACGACAGCGGGCCCACCCACTTGGCTGCAGCACGCAAGAAAAAGATCGTGGTTCTTTGGGGATCTTCGGATTATCAAGCCTGGCATCCCTGGGCGGGCGATTATCAGTTGCTGCGCGCAGATCTCCCATGTATCCCATGTCCCGGAGACCGCTGCTACCAGTTCGATACTCCCAAGTGTATTGAGAGTGTCTCGGTAGATCACGCAGTGCACGCCGTAGAACGGCTTAGGCCATTTGTGTGAAGCTTGTCCGTGGTCGTTGGTCCGTGGTCCGTTGTCAGTTGTCCGTTGCAGGATTGCACTTCTTGTTTTTTTAGCGAGAATTCGGGCGATCCTCTTGTAGAGATGCGTTTATGGTTTTTCAAAAGTCAATTCGTAGTCGGAGGCCCGAAGGGCCGTCATGGGCACCAACTTGCAGTGTGACCTTATGAATGGCGCGCCTTCGGTGCTCTTGTTCTATTTTTTTCTATTTCCCGCCCTGACGGGCGGGCCTACCCAATGGCGGCCCTACGGGCCTAAAACCACGGACAACGGACCACGGACAACGGACAACGGACCACTGACAACCGGCTAACTCGATGACGAAAGATCAATTCTTAAAACTAGCCCGACAATTTCCGACAAAAGAAATTCTCGTCATCGGCGACGTGATGCTTGACGAGTTTTTGTTTGGCGAAGTGTCGCGCATTTCGCCTGAGGCGCCTGTGCCGATAGTGGAAGTGCGTCGGGAAGTGTCCTGCCTGGGAGGCGCTGCCAATGTGGCTCGCAACATCCGCTCAATAGGTGGAAACGCCATGCTGGTAGGGGTTATCGGGCAAGACGGAGATTCGGATCGGATACTGAGCGAGATGGCAAAGCAACGGATGGAAGCGCTGGGTTTGGTCCGGTCTCGCACCCGACACACTACAAAAAAGACGCGTATCATTGCCGGAGTGCAACAGGTCTGCCGAGCGGATCACGAGGACCGCACCCCGCTTTCCTCAGGCGAGGTGCTGCAGATCTGTAAACTTTTGGACAGCCGGATTCCTCACTCGGATGGGGTGATTGTGTCCGACTATGCGAAAGGTTTGATTAATCCCGAGATATTTCGGCAGGTGGTAGTATGTTGCAAGCGCCATCGCAAGCTCCTGGTTGTGGATCCCAAAATAAGGAATTTTTCTTTTTACCGCGACTCAACCGTCATCACGCCCAATCAGTCAGAAGCGGAAACGGCGGCTCAAGTGGATATTCACGATGGTAAATCGTTGGCTCAGGCGGGGGAGAAATTGTTGAAGATTACGCGGGCCCAAGCTGTCTTGATCACTCGAGGGAAAGACGGAATGTCCTTGTTTGAGCGCGGAAGGGAAGCAAGGCATTTGCCTACGGCGGCGCGCGAAGTATTTGACGTGACGGGAGCAGGAGATACGGTTGTTGCGACCTTGGCGCTAGCGGCTTCCTTGGGGGCCTCGATAGCCAATGCGGCCGATATCGCCAATCACGCTGCTGGCATCGTTGTCGGCAAGCTTGGCACGGCAACTGCCAGCATCGAGGAGATTGTGGAGTCGCTGTAGGGCGGTGAAGGAAGGCAGGAGGCAGGAGGCAGGAGGCAGTAGGCAGTCGGCGGTAGGCAGTCGGCAGGAAAAGCGTAATTGGTCATTCGTCATTAGTCATTATTTCATTAGCTATTAGTTATATTTGTTATTAGTCATTCGGTCAGGCATCAGCCGCCAATCAAGGCTAATGATCAATGACGGATGACGAATGACGCTTTTCCTGCCTCCTGCCTCCTGCCTCCTGCCTACTGCCTTCTGCCTCCTGCCTCCTGCATCACGCGTTCCTTTTCACAAGCTCAAAATCAATAAACCCTCTCTCCGGATCCGTGGAAACCAACCGCACATGAACGTGGTCGCCAACCTCCAGACCTGCCACGTCACCGTTCAGCCGGCCTTCCACGGGAGGCCGCTTCAGTCGGACCCACGTTCCTTTTTCAGAAGCGCCCGTTACCAGGCCGTTGAATTTTTCTCCGATCCGGGATCGCAGCGCCATGGCGGCGGCGCATTTCTTGACAAACCGCTCGACTTTATTGGCCTCGTCTTCCTTTTCTGTGCAATGACGAGCAAGCGACTCGAGATCCTCAATCGAGTAAGGGCACGGATCATTTCGAGTGGCGGCTTTCAGCAAGCGCTGCATTGAAAGGTCGGCGTATCGACGGTTGGGCGCCGTTGAGTGCGAATAGTTCTGAACAGCGAGTCCGAAGTGTCCGGGCGATGGGTTGGAAGGAGACGTTACCTTGTACTCCCCCCTTCCCAGCAGTTTAATGATGGAGAGCGAAAGATCCGAGAAATGGTCGGGATCTGTCTGTTGCTGCTGCACGAGAAACTCTTCCAGGCTGCGCGCATCCGGGTCCGGTGGAAGACGGCCTCCCCGCTGGGCGGCAAGGGCCACAATTCTGTCCCAGCGCTCCGGGACTTCCACCACCCGCCGAATGCTTGGAATCCTCTGCCGGTCTAGAACCATGGCGGTAGCCTGATTTGCTGAAATCATGAAATCTTCAACAAGGCGAGCCGCGCGGTTGGGTTGGCGGATGGTCAACTCGATTACCGATCCGTCAAGGGACACCATGGGTTGAAGCTCTGAAGTCTGCAGAGTGAGCGCTCCGGCCTCATGGCGCCGGGAGCGCAGCGCCTGCGCAGCTTGGTCCTGCAGCCGTAATTGCTCTTTCAGTTCCTCACTTTGCTCGATCTTTTTGAGAACCGCGACGGTCATCTGTGATGGATGATTTGTCGTTCCTGCGGACTCTTTTTGAGAATCCTGATGCGAAAGAGTATCTCGCTCCAGCCAATTGCTGGCGGCTTCGTAGGTAAGTTGAGCGTGATTGCGCACGATCGCGGAGTAAATGTTTGATTCCAGAACCCGGCCATCGCCGCCAATCAGGATTTCCACGATCAGGGAAAGACGTTTTTCTCCTTCCACCAGAGAGCTCAGATCTGTAGACAGCTTCTCGGGAAGCATAGGAAACATCTGCACTCCGGTGTAAACGGATGTTGTGTTGTGGCGGGCTGCCTGATCCAAGGGAGACTGGAGCGGCACAAACCAATCAACATCAGCGATTCCGATATAAATCCGCACTCCACCGGTTTCTTTCTTCGCGAATTCAATCTGGTCGAGGTCTCGCGATTCGTCGTTGTCAATTGAAGACCATTTCCAATCGGATAGATCGACTACCTGCGGGTGGCCCAGCTGTGGCTCCGCTTCGTGTGCCGTCTGCTCGATCGCGCCTTCCGGAAAATCAACAAGAAATCCGTGCTCGAGCATCGCCCGCCGCGCGATGGCCCGAAGATCAACACGACGAGCAGGAGGATGGCCCTGAGATGGCGGATTGCGTTGGTCCGGAGGAGGGCCCGCGTTACTGGACATGCCTTCAGCTAGCAATATGGAGAACTTTCATGATTACAGTGCAGCCCGGTGTGGTCGTCATGGTCAAAAACTCTCCACCACCAAGCACATAAGGCGGCCGATGGCCACAACCAAGAGAAAAGCCGATCACGGCCACGATCGCGTGCACGACCACGTCAACGACCAGGTTTACGCTCAAAAAAATTCGCAAATATGCCTCGCAGCCAGATGTTTGTCCAAAATGATCAAGTTTTGAATTGGTCCTAAGTCTTCAGACGTTATTCGTTCTCGTTGACGTGCATGTAGGTTTCCTTGGTGCGCATAAGGTTCACAAATTGGTCAAATTTTGAAGCAGCACCGAGGCCACCATGGGGCTTGTCCCCATGGAGCCGTGATTGGAAACTAACTGGATCGCAATTTACGTCTCCCGCCACCACGGGCTTG
>DASYPF010000390.1:0-15427 GCA_036006905.1 Acidobacteriota bacterium | reverse complement strand
AGTCGAAAGTCGCAGGTCGAAAGTCGAAGGTCAAAAACCAGAAGGACTTTCGACCTTCAACCTTGCAACCTTGGACTTCCTTTTCCGTCATTCGCACTTCGAAATTCGTCATTCCTAATTCGTCATTCGCACTTCGAAATTCGTCATTCCTAATTCGTCATTCGCACTTCGTAATTCGTAATTTTTCGCTAGCGCTTCCATTTTTTCATAGTAACAGTGGTTCCTTTGCCCATTTCGGAAACGATGTCGAATTCGTCCATCAGGCGCTTGGTACCCGGCAGTCCCAGACCCAGGCTGTTTCCAGTGGAATAGCCGTCCTGCATGGCCTTTGCCACGTTGGGAATGCCAGGACCCTCGTCTCGGGCAATCATAAGAATGCCCTGCTTCGTGCCGTGATGCGTGGGACCCAGGATAATTTCTCCCATGCCCGTATAAGAGACGATATTGCGCGCCATCTCGGAAATCGCGGTGGCAATGATAGTAAGGTCGCTTCCCGAGAAGCCCAGTTGGGTGGCAACACTACGTGCTTGCTGGCGCGCGGTTACGACATCGGCATCAGACTTGATGAGAATGCGGACTTCCGTTAGGATTTCACCTGGCACGCTTGGCACCCTGTTTTGTCTTTATCTGCCGATTCAGGAAGGCCAGACCCTCTTCCAGGTCAAGCATGGTGGTCACGCCTTCAAGCGTCAAACCGAGTTGCACCATCGCAAATGCAACTTCCGGCTGTATCCCGACAATCACGGTTTCGGCGCCGCGCAAGCGGAGCATGTGAGCAGTGGCGGTCAAAGTACGAGAGGCAAACGAGTCCATTACGTCCAACACGGTCACGTCTACAATTACGCCCCGCGAACGGTACTTCCCCACGCGTTCGGCCAGTTCATCTCGCAGCTTAAGTAGGTCCTCATCGGTGAGCGCGGCCTGAATTGACGCAATCAGATAATCCCCCTGCTTGAGAATCGGGACTTCCATAAAATTCTCCTAAACCTGCTGCAATTCTACTTTATAGCCCAGCAGACGTTCAGCCTCTTCGATACCACCCTGAAGGTCGCCGACGGTATTCATCTTGCCGAGTTCCACGCCAATGGTGACTAGCGTCTGGGCAATTTCCGGCGACAGCCCGGTGACAATTACCGTCGCACCCATCAAGCGCGAGGCATCGACAGTCTGCACCAAGTGATTGGCGACATTGGAATCTATGGAGGGCACGCCGGTGATGTCCATAACTACGACTTTGGCGCGGTTCGTTCGAATGCCGCGTAACACCTGTTCGGTCAATTGGCGCGCGCGCTGGCTATCGATGACACCGATCATGGGAAGAATCAGCAACCGCTCGCGCACCTGCAGCACCGGAGTGGAAAGTTCGCGAATTGCTTCCTGTTGCTGCCGGATGATGCGCTCTCGTTCCTGAACAAAGCCGACACCCACCGTGTTGGCGATGCGGTTGGCCGCCGGCTCATACGCGTCCAGTACCCGGTTCAGCAGATCAAAATCTCCCTGATACTTCTTAAACAGAGACCGTGCCAGCACGTCGCGCAGCAGCAGAACAATGCCAAGAACTTCGTGCGTTTCAACGCCACGCGGAATGATGCGCTCGGAAAGGTTGCGCGCGTAGGCTTGAAGCGCTTCGACGCTTCCTGTTTCGAGCACCTCGACATAGTTATCGTACACGGAAGTCGCTTCAGCAAAGATTTCCTCTTTTGTCATCGCGGTGAGCAACTGCGCCTCGGTGATGCGCCTCGCCCACTCCTCGCGCAACTGCGTCCGGTTCTCGCGCAGGTGAGCCACCAGCTCGCGCAGAAGCTGGTCGGTTGCCTCCGTTGTCGGACGCTCGACGGTGGGCACGGCTCCCCGGCTCTTCTCCAGCCTGTCTCCTCTGGTTTTTTCAGATTTTTTAGGCATTTTCCTCCTCGTTCTTTTGAATCCTTTTAAGCGGATTGTTCCCACAAACTACCTATAACACTTACTTTTTCGGCCAAGACGTAACTTGTTGCTTACCGTGCATCGCTCCCTTCGCTTTCCAGCGCTTGTCGGCTTCAAGAAACTCCCCTAAGGTCCCTTACTAGATCGGGACCCTTGAATTTCCTAACTCTACTGAATTGCATATCTTACGTTTAAGCGTTACTTCTATTAACGCATAGTGCACAAGAGAGAAGAATAACCACAGTAGCCGCAAGCGGCTGAAAAGGTTGTCTTTCTTGGCAGATCTATAAACCCTAAGATTGAATAGGTACTCCAAAACCAAGGCGAACAAAACCATTTTGTCAGGGGGGATTTCATGAGCAAGCCACAGTTTGAGTACGACCAGGAGTTGGAAGTCATCGAACCACTTCCACCGGAACTGGAAGGAAATAACGAAGATTCTTACGCCGAAGCCCAAGAGCCGGACGGCAGCGAGGGCTCGCCTGACCCGATGGCCCTTTATTTTAAGGAGATGGGACAAATAGACCTGCTGGATCGTCAGAGGGAACTGGAAATAGCCAAGCGCATCGAGACGGGCAAGAGACAGGTGGAGAAATTGCTGTCGGAGACCCTTTACCTTGCGTATGTGGTAAGCGAGTGTAAGAACCAATTGGTGCGCCACACCATGAAGATTAAGAACTTCCTCAGCCTGGCAAATGAGCTGAAGAGAAAGGAACTGAAAAAAATCCGATTAAGCACCGTGTCAAAGATTGAAGAATTGGAGCGCCCAATCAGCCGCTTCGAATCCAGCCAGAACGACGGCAAGGATCGAAAACTAGTCCGGACCAGGTTTGTCCAGGAACTTGGGAAAAAGATCAGAGCGCTGGGATTGAATTACGACATCGTCAACAAGCACGCTGAGATCTACCTGAGTTTGGAGCGTGAGTTGCGCCGGTCGATGCGACGGGTAGCCGATCTTCGGGAAAAAATGACCGGCGACACTTCCCTTGCCGGAAAGATTCTCATCGAGGAAGAGAGAATCAAAGAGATAGAAGAACAGCTCCACGCGCCGTCTGTCGAAATTCTGAGTAGAGGCGAGGAGTTGCGGCAACATCAAATGAGGATTCAGGCGGCTAAAGAAGAACTGACGGCCTCCAACCTGCGACTTGTGGTTTCCATCGCCAAGAAATATTGCTGCCGCAATCTCCACTTCCTCGACTTGGTACAGGAAGGAAACATCGGGCTGATGCGAGCAGTGGAGAAATTCGATTACCGCCGCGGCTACAAATTCTCTACCTACGCCACATGGTGGATACGCCAGTCGATCACGCGTGCTATTGCCGATCACGGCCGCACCATCCGAATCCCCGTCCACATGGTGGAAACCATCAATAAAGTCTTCAAGTTGGTCAATGAATTCACCCAGGAGAACGGTCGAGAGCCCAGTGAAGAGGAACTTTCCGGCACGACCAAGATGCCCGTCAAAAAGATCCGCAAAATATTAAAGATCGCGCAGGAGCCGGTCTCGCTGGAAGCTCTGGTCGGAGACGATGACTCAGCCAGCATCAGCCACTTTATTGCCGATAAGTCATCGGTCAATCCCGATATCAGCGTTCTCAAGGGAATGCTGGGGAAGTACACCGAAGCAATTCTTAGCAGCCTGACTCCGCGCGAAGAGAAGATCATGCGACTCAGATTCGGCCTCTCGGAAAACTGTAAGGAGCACACGCTAGAAGAAATTGGCACTCTACTCGGCGTCACGCGTGAGCGCATCCGCCAGATTGAAAAGAAAGCTCTCTCGAAACTGAGGCATCGGGTAGAGTTTCGTCTCATGCAGGAATGCTTTTCCGGAGCGCAGCTCACACACACCAGCAAGTTCACATCTGCGACGGTTGCAGTTCTGCCCTCTGGAAATCCCTCCTGAGAAGCGGTGGCGTTTACAAACGCTCACCGCAGAGGCGCAGCCCGGGAAAGCCGCAACCAAAAATAAGAGATCGATCACGATCACGACCACTTGCACGTCAACGCTCACGACCACGTTTACGAATAACGTGGTTTTTCTGAACTCTTCATTATCCTGACAATCAACAACAGCGTAAAAGTAGTTGGCTTCCAGGTGAATTCGATTTTTTCAACCAGGCTTTGATCAGGAAGCGTGAAGAATACGGGCACGCAATTTGGGGCAGTGTGCAACAGCCTTGATGCCGGCAGCCACAGAGCCGCGACCGGAAGGGAGCGGCGCGCCGATGTAACACTTTGCGACTACACCAGCGCAGAGTTGCCGCAACAACGATGCAGAAGGTTCCGATTTTGCGAGCCTGATCGCGACGACACACTCTGGCGCGCCGCTCCCTTCCGGTCGCGGCTCTGTGGGTGCCGCCACCAAGCCCGCAGCCGCCGATCATGCGCCTTTGACGTGGCTGGCTCACCCCTTTGGTTGTTGCCTTGTCACTCTGGGCTCGTGGGCAAGGGAAGCGATTCTCTATAATGGCTTTTCACTGTGGAGGATCATCAATCATGCCAAGAAGCGTACGCCCTATGTCCCGACGGAAATTTCTGCAAACATCCGCTCTTGCAGGCAACATTGCTTTAGGCAACTTGAGTTCGATCCAGATGCGGCAGACACCTTCCGCCATTCCGGACTGGTTTGACCGGCCCATGAGATGGGCACAGTTGACGCTGGTAGAAAATGATCCCGGCCGCTACGATCCGCGATTCTGGCTGGATTATTTCAAACGCACCCATTCCGATGCCGCCTGCCTGAGCGCCGGCGGGTGCGTCGCCTACTATCCGACCAAGATTCCACTGCACTATCGAAGCGCCTGGATGGGAGACGGCGATCCCTTTGGCGAGTTGCTGGCTGGCTGCCGCAAGCTAAACATGAACGTCATCGCGCGCACCGATCCTCACGCCGCGCATCAGGATGTCTATGATGCGCATCCGGACTGGATTGCCGTGGACGGGGAAGGACGAAAGCGCCGCCACTGGGCCACTCCTGAACTTTGGGTGACCTGCGCTCTAGGTCCCTATAATTTCGAGTTCATGACTGAAGTGCACAAGGAGATCATGTCTCTATATAGAGTGGACGGCATCTTCAGCAACCGATGGGCGGGCTCGGGAATGTGTTACTGCGAACATTGCCGGAAAAACTTCAAGTCTGCGTACGGTCTTGAGCTGCCTCGTACCAACGATCCTCAGGACCCCAGCCGGCGGGCTTACATCCTGTGGCAGCAGGAACGTCTATTTCAACTCTGGCGGCTGTGGGACACGGAGATCCGCAAGATCAATGGGCGCGCTCGCTTCATCCCAAATACCGGAGGAGGAGCGCTTAGCACACTCGACATGAAGACCATCGGAGATCTGGCCGACATACTATTCGCTGACCGACAGGCACGCCGGGGATTGGCCGCTCCCTGGAGCAATGGAAAGAACGGAAAAGAGTATCGGGCGGCTCTGGGACGCAAACCGGTCGGAGGAATCTTCAGTGTCGGTGTAGAGGAACCCTATCGATGGAAGGACTCGGTACAAAGTGAAGCGGAAATCAGAATCTGGGTTGCCGATGGAGTGGCCAATGGACTGCGGCCCTGGTTTACAAAATTCTCCGGGACGCTGCATGATCCCCGCTGGCTGAACGTTGTTGAAGACATCTATAAGTGGCATCACAAAGCGGAGCGCTATTTGCGCAATGAGGCGCCGCTAGCGCGTGTTGGGGTGATTTATTCGCAGCAGACGGCGAGTTTTTATGGCGGAGAACGCGCACAGCAAAAGGTCGAGGACCACATCCTGGGGATGTACCACGCTCTGATTGAGGCACGGGTTCCTTTTGAGATGCTTCATGATCGCCTCCTGGATCCCGCAGGCATCGAAAAGTTCAAATTGTTAATTCTTCCTAACGTTGCCGCGCTTTCCGACGATCAATGCACAGTTTTGCGACGTTATGTGGAGCGCGGCGGCAGTCTTTTGGCTACGTTTGAAACTTCGCTCTACGACCAGTGGGGAGTGCGACGGCGCGACTTTGGTCTGGCTGATCTTTTCGGCGTAACTTTTGCGGGCCGCGTCGAAGGCCCAATGCACAATTCTTATTTGTCGATAGAGAAAGATTCCACGACTGGCAAACATCACCCGATATTGTTCGAGCTGGAAAATGCCGAACGGATCATCAATGGTGTCTGGCGTCTCGAAGTGAAGGCCCCTTCAGACCGCCAAAGCACCGGATCTGTTGGAGGGCACCGCCAGTCGCCTCCGCTGACACTGATTCCTCCTTATCCGGACTTGCCGATGGAAGAGGTTTATCCGCGCATCCCGAAAACCGACATTCCAGGAGTTCATCTTCGCGAGATGACAGGGAGTCGCATCGTTTATTTCCCCTGGGACATCGATCGCACATTTTGGGAAGTCATGTGCGTCGATCACGGCAGACTTCTGCGCAACGCTGTGGAGTGGGCAACCAATGAGGAGCGGCCTGTGGCTGTGATTGGCCCGGGAGTGTTGGATGTGACCATCTGGCGCCAGAAGGATTCCATGACGGTGCACTTGGTGAATCTCACCAATCCGATGATGATGAAAGGTCCTTTCCGCGAATTGATTCCAGTGGGCGAACAGCGCGTGCGTGTGCGTTTGCCCGAAAATAGGAAGGCAAGGAAGGTTCAACTTCTGGTCAATGAAAAATCACCGCGCGTTGAGGAAACACCAGGCTATTTGCAGGTTACCGTTCCATCAGTTCTCGCTCACGAAGTGGTGGCGATTGACTGGTAAGAGTTGATGATCGAGAGCTCCTGTTCGAAGATGCAATTGGTTTTGGAAACCGGACAACTCCCCGCGCGCCAGAGGCGCGCGTAGACGCGACGCGGTCACTGGAGTTGCTACATTTTGAAGAGACGCTGGGTCTTAGCCCGTCCGATGGGCGGGCGACAGCATGATGTACGATCGCGGCTCGATATTAATGCGAATCGTCAGACTTGCCGCAACGTGCCGCGATGGGATTCGACAAACCACTTCACTTTTCCAAATGCCCAGACAATGAGACCAGCCGCAGCTAAGGGCAGAAAAAGCAGAAATGCTCCAGTAAAAACTAAAAGCAGAATTCCCAAAATGTCATACAGGAACACGGTTTTGACCTCCAGATCTTGTGATCTTGTGCGATTATATTTCCCTCACAGTATCTGGCAGTTGCGTGCGGCCAGCAATTCAGCGGAATGAGGAATTGAGCGGTGAAAATTCCCTACATATCCTTAAGGAATTTGCCGTATGTTGGCCCTGTGGACTAGTCGAAAGTCGCAGGTCGAAAGTCCGGAAGCGCGGAACTGAGAAATGGAAGAGCCGATCGCTTGCCGAAACTCGCAAGCCAAAAGTCGAATGTCCGGAAGCGTCGACTTTCGACCTTCGACCTGCGACTTTCGACTAACCGATGACTACCGATTCTGCGCCATCGGATTAGTCAGTACTTGCGTCAGCCGGTGTGCGCGGGGAAGAAATGGGAACGCCGTGATCTGTCCTTCGAAGGCAGCGGCCCAGCGGCCTGGGATTTGCTTGCCGCATGTTGGGCAACTGCCTGAAGACGTTAGATTGTACTGCTGGATCAGATAACCGTATCGCTCGATCAGCAGTGTTTTGCAGTCCGGACAACGAGTGTTCTCCAGATCTCCTACCTGCCCGGGTAAATTCCCGGCGTAGACATAGCGCAAGCCTGCTTTCTTGCCGATCTCGGCTGCATGGAGCAGCTTCGCCACGCCGGTATTTTCCGGATCAGTCATCTTGTAATCTTTATGAAACGCTGTCGCGTGCCATGGAATATCTGGCGAGACGCCCGCTACGAATTCCGTCAACCGCTTGATTTCGTCATCTGAGTCGTTAAAGCCGGGAACGAGCAACGTAACAATCTCCAACCAGAAACCCAATTCATGCAAGCGCTGGATCGTGTCAAGAATCGGCTGCAGGCGGCCTCCCAATTGGCGATAATGCCGGTCGTCAAAGCTCTTCAAGTCCACTTTGTACAGATTCACCCAGGGACGCAAGTACTCGATTACCTGCGGCGTTCCGTTGCCGTTGGAAACGAAAGCGGTCATCAAGCCTGCCGCCTTCACTTCCTTGAAAATCGCCACCGCCCATTCCGCTGTAATCAGGGGTTCGTTGTAAGTGCTGACGACGACCTTGGCTCCAAGCTTGAGGGCTTCGCGCACCAGTCCGTCGGGCGTGACACGCAAAGGGGGTGAAACGGCATTCGGGTCGCGCAGCGCCTGAGAGGTTACCCAGTTCTGGCAGTAGCCGCAGTGCAGATCGCATCCGAGCATTCCAAAACTATAGGCAAGCGCGCCGGGATGCGCGTGGAAGAAAGGCTTCTTCTCTACCGGATCGCATTGCACACCGCCGACATAGCCCCAGGGAACGTAGAGCTTTCCGCCCTGATTGAAACGGACCTTGCAAACTCCGGGCTGCCCGTCGGGAATCGGGCAACAGTGTCCACACGCAAAACAGCGTATTCGGTTGCGGTCGAGCTGTTCATAAAGCTCGCCTTCTCGAACATTTTCATTAAGTACATCGCGTAACGTTGACATAACGAAATCACCTTCTACAGATTGGAAGATCTTCTTGATTATAACATTTTTACAGTTAGGAACGTGGCATGCCGCATCTCATGCTCTTTTAACAGGTAGGTTGCACCAAATCCTCCGCGACTGCCGATCGTTTCAAAAAACTTAAACCACGGGGAACACTGGGAACACGGGGAGACAAATTTCTTTTTTCAGCCACATCTGCTGCTAATTACGTCGCCCTTCTGAACCCCGTGTCCCCCGTGTTCCCCGTGGTTCGATCTTTCTTTGCGGTGAAGTTTGCCGCACCTCTGGCGCTTTTAAGCTCGCCAAGCTTTTCCGCCTGGAAACTCATATTCATCCAGCGATGCGGGGCGCATGGTAACGCTGGACCAAATCCTCCGCGACTGCCGATCGTTTCTAAAAACTTAAACCACGGGGGACACTGGGAACACGGGGAGATAAATTTCTTTTATCAGCAACATCTTTGGCAATCAACGCGGCCTTCTGGCCCCCGTGTCCCCTGTGAGGCTAACGTGTCACAGCTTGTTTTTTGGACAAGAAGTTTTAACCACCAAGGACACCAAGGACACAAAGCCAGAATTCCAGTGTCTGACAAATCAGGCCTTGGTGACCTTGGTGTCCTTGGTGGTTAAAATGTGCGTGCACAATGTTGGTTGCGGCTTGGCCGCACAGTTTTCCCATCGTTCAATCTTTCTTTGCGGTGAAGCTCTTTCACACTACCATCTGGCAAGCTTCACACTTGCCAAGCCTTGCCATCCGGAAATTCAAACTCATCGAGCGATGCCGCGCGCATGGTAATGCTGTAGCCGGGGCGGGTGGGCGGCATATAGCGGCCATCTTGGATGACGACCGGATCGAGGAAATGCTCGTGGAGGTGATCGACATACTCGAGCACTCGGTTTTCCAGCGACGCTGACACACAAATGTAATCGAACAACGACAGGTGCTGCACATATTCGCACAGACCTACGCCGCCGGCGTGAGGGCAGACAGGAATACCAAATTTGGCAGCCATCAGGAGCACTGCGAGTACTTCATTCACGCCCCCAAGGCGGCAACTGTCGATCTGGCAGAAGCGAATCGCATTGGCTTGGAAAAGCTGCTTGAAGATGATCCGATTCTGGCACTGCTCGCCCGTTGCTACTCCGATGGGAGTTATGGCGCGGGCGATGGCGGCATGCCCGAGCACGTCGTCCGGGCTGGTAGGCTCTTCAATCCACCAGGGATCAAATTGCGACAGATGCTTCATCTGCGCGATGGCCTCGGGAACGTCCCAGACCTGGTTGGCATCCATCATTAGTTTCCGTTCCCACCCAATTTCGTCGCGGATCATGCGGGCGCGGCGCATATTCTCTTCAAGATTTGAGCCGACTTTCATTTTGAAGTGAGTCCAGCCTCCAGCCATCGCTTCCCGACAAAGTCTTTTTACCTTGTCGTCGGAGTAGCCGAGCCAGCCCACTGAAGTTGTGTAGGCGGGAAAGCCCTGTTGCCGCATTTCCACTTCGCGTTGAGAGCGCGATCGCTGATTTCTGTTCAATATCTCGACGGCTTCTTCCGGAGTCAGCGCATCGGTGATGTACCGGAAATCGATGCAGGAAACGATCTGCTCTGGCGACATATCTGCAAGAAGTTCCCAGACAGGCTTGCCTTCACTTTTCGCATGAAGATCCCACACCGCGTTGACGAGCGCAGCCGTCGAAAGATGGATCACCCCTTTTTCAGGGCCGATCCATCGCAATTGGTTGTGGTTGGTCAGCGCCCGCCAGAAAGTTTTCCAATGGGCCGTGATCGACTTCAGAGTCTTCCCCACAACCAACGGTTTGAGCGCATTGACACCGGCAAGGCATACTTCATTTCCCCGGCCACAGGTAAATGTGAGGCCGTGCCCTTCCAGTCCCGACTGGTTGGTTTTCAGCACGACATAGACAGCCGAGTAGTCAGGATTGTGGACGGCATCGGAACCGTCCTGGTCGCGCGAAGTAGGAAAGCGGATGTCGCGGGCCGTTATGTCCCTGATTATTGTTGGCATATCAGTCAATCAATTGCGGATTTCGGATTGCGGATTCTTCAAATTGCGGATTGCGGATTGCGGATTGCGGATTTTACGAATTGCGGATTGCCGATTGCGGATTGCGGATTTTGAAAATGACTGCAATCTGTCGCTTGCTGAGACCAACGCCGCCTTGAGATACAGGATGGGAAAGCCGAACCAGCAACGACGGACCATTGACAACGGGCCTCCTGCAATCCGCAATCCGAAATCCGCAATTCGCAATTTGGAAAATCCGAAATCCGCAATTAGAGTCAACTCTTCAAAATCACCCGGTCGTACAAGAACGCGCCTGCGGCGGCTCCCAGTAAGGGTCCCACAAAGTAGAGCCAGACGTAGGAGACATCTCCCAAAGCGACGGCCGGCCCAAGAGTGCGCGCCGGATTCATCGAGGCGCCCGTTAAAAAGCCTCCCATCAGAATATCCATGGTGAGCACAAGACCAATCGCCAGTCCTGCTGCGATGCCGTTGCGCCCGGCCACCGCAGTGCCGAAAACCGCGATGACTAAAAAGAACGTAAGGATGGCTTCAACGGCGATGGTGCGGCCGGGGTCGCTGGCGGTAAAAGTTCCTATGGTTGCGCCCAAACCGTCACCCGTCCCAATGAGAACGCGAAGAATCAATGCGGCCACAATACCGCCGACAAACTGAGCGCCCCAATACCAGGCGGCCTTGATCCAGGAAATCTTTCCAGTCAAAGCGAGGCCGAATGTCACGGCCGGATTTACATGAGCGCCGGAATCCGCTCCCCAGGTGTACACGATGACCATCAGCGCGATGCCATGAGCGAAAGCAGCAGCCACGATTCCGCCACCGCTGGGCTTCGCCATCGCCACAGCGCCAGCCCCGATAAACACCAACGTAAAGGTTCCGATCAGTTCCGCGATCGCCGGTTTCAAATGGCTGTTCATAATTTCCTCCGCTCCCGGAGGAATTCTAGGAAGAGTGCATGGGCAAATCAAGGAATAGTGTGCGGGGCGCCCGGCACCAGCTTTTACCCGTTACCTTAGAGAACCTTAGAGCCTTGTTGTAGCGATGCGCGGCTGTTTCCCGCGGATCATCCTGAAGGAGCTCGCCTATGTTCAGGGATTAGTGGAGCGGAAAAAAATTTAAACCACGGGGAACACTGGGAACACGGGGAGAAAAGGTTCTTTTATCAGCAACATCATATGGTGACAATTCGAGGTCGGGTCCCCGTGTTCCCAGTGTTCCCCGTGGTTCGGTCCTACCCGCCGGTCGGTCATCGGTGTCCATTAGTCTGCAAGGATCAGCAATCATGAAAGCTGATGGCTGATGGATTCGAGCCGGCGCTACAATGTTTGCAGGGCAAGCGGGCCAGAACGCTCAGAACCCTTTGTAGGAGGCCAACAATGAGATGGTCCTGGAAGTTGGGTCAAGTAGCGGGAATCGGCATTTACATGCACGCCACATTTCTCATTCTCATTTTCTGGGTGGCTCTCAGCCACTGGCAGGAAAGGCACAGCCTGGAAGCTACACTGGAGGGAGTGGCTTTCATTCTGGCCCTGTTCGCTTGCGTCCTGCTGCACGAGCTAGGGCACGCTCTTACAGCCAAAAAGTACGGCATAAGAACTCGTGACATCACCCTGCTGCCAATCGGAGGTGTGGCCCGGCTGGAACGGATGCCCGATGATCCCAAGCAAGAACTTTGGGTGGCGCTGGCGGGTCCTGCCGTCAACGTGGTCATTGCGGCAGCGTTGTTCGTCTGGCTGCAACTAACCCACAGCCTGCAGCCGCTGAGCACCCTCACCGTCTCGGGAGGCTCTTTCTTCGTGAGACTGATGGTGGTCAACCTCTTTCTGGTGCTGTTCAATATGATCCCTGCTTTCCCCATGGATGGCGGCCGGGTTCTGCGCGCGCTGCTGGCCACGCGAATGGATTACGTTCATGCCACCCAGATCGCCGCGCACCTCGGCCAGGGAATCGCGTTCTTGTTTGGCTTCATCGGCTTCTTTACCAATCCAGTTTTGCTGTTCATCGCTTTTTTTGTCTGGATCGGCGCGGCTCAGGAGGCGAGCATGACTCAGATTCGGTGGGCACTGGGCGGGATACCGGTGAGCCGGGCAATGCTGACCGATTTTCGCACGTTGTCGCCCGAGGACACACTGGACCGCGCCGTGCAGTTGGTTCTGGCGGGATCCCAACAGGATTTCCCTGTTGTGGAAGACGGACACGCCGTCGGAGTGCTGACTCGCGCCGATTTGCTGGTGGCTCTGGCGCAGCAGGGACGACAGTCACCGGTCAAGGATGTAATGCGGCGCGATTTTCAAACTATCAACTCTTCCGAAATGTTGGAGGCGGCATTTACGCGCCTGCAAGGCTGTGAGTGCCGCACCATGCCAGTGGAGCGGAACGGCCGGCTGGTCGGCCTGTTGACGATGGACAATGTCGGTGAGTTCGTGATGATTCAGACCGCGCTGGGCGGAGCGAAAACCAGAGTCCCGCTGCCGACATCGGAGCGGGCTTGAATCGCGCCCTGAGGCGCCACTAGAAGTGAAGGGGGATTTCTGCAGGCTATTTTGCAAAGAGGGGCATCCGTCATCGCCTCAACTCGTAAACCGACCAATAACCGATGTCCTTCAACTTCGCAATCTTGGCACTGTACTGCAGTCGCGCTTTGTACGATGGACCTCTAAATACCAACAGGCCGATTCCATTTTCTGCAAGCTTCGATGTATCGATCGCGTTTTTAAGATCGATGATGTACTCGCCTGGCATGAACGGGTCGGGTCCTGAATTGTACACGAAGGCTTCCGGGTGTTGTGATGCAACAACGATGTTGAGAAAAGACCAATCCGAAGTTTCGATCAGGACTCTTGCTTTGCCTTGCCCTGGGGTGACAGCGAGCGTCTCGTTCAGGTATTCACCAGCGAGTCGATCCTCCGTGGTAAATGCCGATTGGCGAGTCATCCAATAGATGTACAGGCCAAAAAGCGACAGAAAAAAAAAGAGAGTGCATATTACGGTGTACTTGGAAAGTTTCTGCTCGGAATCGGAGCTGAAGCGTATCTTGCCCTGCTGCAATATCCAGGAGGCGGTAAACGGGATGAGGAGAAGGCTCCAGACAACGACCACCCGCCAGGGATTATGGTTGGCAACGCCCTTGGTAAAGTAACCGATCGCGGACATCACCAGCAGGCTTGCTGCCGGCACAGACACCCACCACCGGATCCAGCGATGCTCCCTGATAAAATAGGCTAACGAGATGAGTCCGGCGGCATTAAAGGTGATCAGGCTTTGTTGCGCAAATTGACTAACCACGATGTTGTTTAGAAGCTGGGCCTTCGAGGTTCCCCGGACGAGTTCCCAACGGCCGGCAATCTCGCCGACAAAACCGAGTGGATTACCCGTCTTGACTGCAAAGAAGACAATCCAAAACATCGGGAAGCTCGCTGCGAGCAGAATCGCCGCCGCTGAAGCGGAGCGGGGAAAGCTCCTTTCGCTATCGCGCGAGATTACAAAAATCAAGGCGGTCACGGCGAAGCATCCGGCAAAAATCCAACCTTCATAACGAACTGTTGAACCCAGGATGAAACTTCCGGAGGCTAGCAGCAGGTCCCTCAATTGAAGAGAGGCAGACCAGCGGGCAAAGAAAATCATGCCGGCCACAATGAAAGAGCAGTACATCATCTCGGCCATAGGAACTAGGCTGAGCACCACGCGTGCTGGAAACAAAGCACAGAGGAAAGCAGCAATTGCCGTAACTTTTTTGCTTTTAAAGAGCTCAAAGGAGAGCCAGGTTGTCCCAATCAGTGTCGATAACCCGAACAGGAAAATGACAATCCTGGGTGTGGTAAAAAGATCGGGGCGGAGCTGAAGCGCCAACCCGACTATGACGCGATAGAATGGGAGCCAAAAAGTGGGCGCCAGACCTTTCTTCAGCGACCAATCATGCGCTTCCAAGGTGTGTCCAGACTCATCGGCCGATATTGAATAGAACCCGTCGAAGTACAAACAGAGATGCAGGACAACAGCAGTCAGGATGGCGACGCTTAGAAGTGAAAAGAAAAGAGCACCACTCATTTCTTCCGGCGGCATATGCGAAGGCCGCTTCTTGGTGCTCTTTTTGGCCATGAAAGCTGACTGCTGATAGCTGACGGCTGTCGGTCATCAAACAACTGACTGCGTTTCTCGAAGAATTCTAGGAGCAGCAGACAGGCAAATCAAGGGATAGTATGCAGGAGAACCACGGTGGTAGTCGTCGGTCAACCCGAAGGGTTTTGAGAGTATAGCCGGCGGCAAAGCCCGCCTTAGGCGGGCGACGCCGCCGGTCAGCCACCCCATAAAACGACCCGACGCTGAAAGCGTCGCACTCGGAACTTCAGGCAAATTGTGTTCGCGAATGACGAGTAAGATGACACGTCTCCGGCTGGCGAAATTGACGGACTCGCTAAGTCGTTGAAGTGAAGTGCCGAAGGGGGGAGTCGAACCCCCACGGGCCTTGCGGCCCGCTGGATTTTGAGTCCAGTGCGTCTGCCAGTTCCGCCACTTCGGCTCAGGACCAAGCTTCAACAGGAGCAATCTTTCAATAGGTTATCAGAAATTGAAGAAGTCGATTCTACCTGCGCTGCAGTTAAAACTGTAGTTGCTTTTTCCTTGTCGTAGTCTAAAGTCCTGAAATGTCCGATAAACCTGCGGTGATTCCGTTGAGACCGCAGGCGTAATCGGCTGTAGGGGCAGCTCTGTGTCTTGCGGATTGAGGATTGCGGATTGCGGATTGTTTCGAATGCGGAATGACGAATGCGGAATTGACATCTCGATCAGGTACTCTCTTGTCATTTGTAAAGCGATCCATCATCACAAGCTAAATCCTCCAAAGTTGCTGTGGCCTTCATTCCGCATTCCGAATTCCACATTCCGCACTCGAAACAATCCGCAATCCGAAATCCGCAATCCGCAATTG
>DASYPF010000389.1:0-5323 GCA_036006905.1 Acidobacteriota bacterium | reverse complement strand
CACGTAAGGGGCATAGTGTCCTGCCATACTCTTGGTCTTCACGATCAGGTCTTTCAGAATTTTGTTTAAGCCAGTACCGAGGTGAATCGTGCCTGTGGGATAAGGCGGACCGTCGTGAAGGACAAACAGTGGCATTCCATTTCGCGCATCAAGAATCCGCTGATAAAGATTGGCTTCCTGCCACGCTTCAAGCTGCTTCGGCTCATTCAGCGGGAGACTTGCTTTCATGGGAAAATCGGTTTTTGGTAGGTTCAGCGTCTTTTTGAGTTCGAGTGGTTCGGACATGGATGCCGCGAGTCGCAATTCCCTTCTGAGCCCTTAGTTTTCGCCCGTAGCTTGGCGGGAAACATCGGAAAGTGGTGTAACTACGTATGTTACAATGAATGGAGTATGGTGTCAGCCAGAGCGGGCGTGCAACCTATCCTGCCTGGTGGGAATCGTACCGGAAGAGACGCCAGATACGCTGAAATTGCGTCTAATTGACTGGAAGTGGCACAGCAAACTGTGCTCGCAAGGCGGTCAGCGCATAAGGCAGGGAATTTGTCAGGATCAATGCTCAACCTGGGACCACCGCAACGTCCAAACGTTGATGTAGCGGGCGCGAATGCTACGCGCAATTCACCTGTACCCCGCTTCGGCCGGCCACCGATACTGATGCCGGATAATTTCTGGTCCAATCTGAAACAATTTCTTTTTGAGCGGCCAGTAAAAATTCGTGGCGACGTAAAGTCCACGCTCATGCCTTCGGAATATGGCGACGGATTCTGGGGGAACGTCGGCGAATTTTTCAAGCACCGTCCTGTGCCGAAGGGTCAATCGAATAGCAGGCTTTCGACCGGTTGGGTGGAAGGTTTTGGCGGATTTGGCACGCGTCTGAAGGAATTGTTTTCTCCGACCAAGCAAGCTCCTCTTCCTTTCGAAGTAAAGCCCGTTCGTGTCAAAGAGATTTGGTCCAAGGACGAGAACTTCGGCTGGACACAGGTAATCTCAGTCGGCTTGCACGGTTTGTTCATTGGTTTGATCGCATTTTCGATCATTACGCGCCAGTCGTCATCCACGCAGGCAAAGACCAAAACAGATGTGGGTATGATCGATATTTCTCCCTATATGCCAAAGCTTCCGCCCGGAGCGAAGCCAGCCGGCGGAGGCGGCGGTGCCAACGACCACACCACGGCTCCTGTGAACCGTGGCAAGTTGCCGAAGTTCCAATGGACGCAATTTACTCCGCCACAGGTAAAGATCCAAAATCCGAACCCCAAGCTTCCTATGGATCCATCTCTGCTGGGACCGCCAGACTTGAAAGTTTCCAATATCAATGCCCCAACTTTCGGCGATCCCCTGGCCAACGGCGTGAGCGAATCGCTTGGGCATGGCAATGGAACGGGCATAGGCAGTGGTTCTGGTGGCGGCCTGGGACCTGGTGAGGGCGGCGGTACTGGAGGCGGAGCGTTCCGCGCCGGCGTAAATGGCGTTGGCATGCCCAGCTGCATTTATTGTCCCGATCCACAATATTCGGACGAAGCGCGCAAGGCGAAATATCAGGGCGTGGTCGTACTGATGGTGGTCATCGCGCTAGATGGCCGCGCGACGAACATCCAGGTAGTCAAGAGCCCGGGCTTGGGACTTGACGAAAAGGCGATTGAAGCTGTTCGGCAGTGGAAGTTCCGGCCAGCCGTCGGCCCGAGCGGAAAGAGTGTTCCGACTCAGGTGCCTATTGAAGTGACTTTCCGGCTGTTCTAAGAAACGACTTTCGAACCTCAAGCAACCTTTTGAAATTCAAGCGGCTCCCAATGTGCGTTGGAGCCGCTTTTGTTTTGGCCCGAAGCTGGACTCGATGCTGGAAATGGACCTGAAGATGGATCTGACAGCAGAAAACGAGCGGCGATGGAGGTTGTGCGATGCCAGCTACCCGCCTCGGCTTCGATTCAGTCCTTTCCCGGCGGACGTCCTTTTTGAGGCGCATTCGCGAAAATTCGCAAAGTGTTTGGACGCTGCCACGTGTCGCGTTGGCCGTGCCCCGTTCGGCCGATGGCCTGCCCATTCATCTTTTGGATGAGCGGAGAGCAGGCCGGAATGCCAAAGCTCAATTCGGCTCGATCGGAGCGTGTGCGGTCATCTGTGGAGGGTTGATCCTAGCGGTGTGGCATCCGGTGGCAACGAACTTGGCCAAGAGGCCTGCCACTGGGCTTGCGCCCTTCCAACCGGTGGAATTTGCCGCGCCGAAATGGATGCGGGAAGCCTCCGTCGATTCTGCTGGAAAGCGTGGTACTGGCGGTGATGGTAATCCATTGCCGCCGACGGCAGGAGAATGGGCGCCGCCCTCGAAAATTGTGTTTTCGCCACCCAGATTGCCGGATGGCCGGCTGCATCCTCTCACCGTGCAAGTGACCACGTTCGACGCTGACGCGCCGGAACTGTCTCCGCCTGTAGAGGATTTGGGACTGCCGTGGATGACGGCGAGGAACAATTCCGCAGGCCCCGGAACGAATGGTGTAGGAACACAGCCTGGAGGCGGAATGGGTAACGGTCCAGGCGATGGCTCAGGCTGGGGTGAGGGTTCGCAGCCTTACGCGCGGGCGACTACTCAAGTTGTATGCCTGCGCTGTCCTGATCCGCTGTACTCGGATGAAGCTCGCAAGGCAAAAATGCAGGGGCAAGTGACCATGCGCGTGCTGGTTGGCGCCGATGGGCACGCCAGGGATATTCAAGTGACGCGCGGAATTGGACTCGGCTTGGACGAAAACGCCGTACGCGCTGTGCGGGGGTGGCAATTTGTTCCCGCAAAGGATGCGGCTCGGCGGCCTGTGGCGACTTGGATTACGATCGAGACGGTCTTCCGGTTGTTCTGATAAGAATCGCGGCGTAAGCTCACATTATGGCTTATTCGTTTGAGGAGTGGACCTCCTCGCCCCCGCATAACCGTAGATACCATTGATCCATCGCATTTGCCCTCGTCAGGACGATCAAACCGCTGGAAGTTGGGGAAAATCGCCGCGATGATCGCGTTGATGGTGCTCCTCGCCGGGATCTTCCTGCTCATATTGAACTCCGCTGGTTTCAAGTAAGAAAATCCCTACGAAACAGGTAGAAAGAACCGCACTCCTGCCGTCGGACCATCTGCTACGATTGCCGGTATGAGAAAATTCTTTGTTTTGGCGGGATTTTTGTGCCTCGCGGCGGGAGCCCGCGTGCGCGCCCAAGCGGGAACAGGAGCGCTGGAATTCACGGCGAGAGTGAGTCCGACTGCGGCGAAAGCAGAACCCGTTCGGGAATTTACCTTTTATGTGCTCACGAAGAGCTATATCGAAATCGTTAAAGAGCTGGATGAACGCGATGGGCCGCCTTCGCGCGACAAATTTATCGATGAGCTTAAGATATCGCCCGAGATGCGAGAATGGCTGCATAAGCACGACGTCATGGACATCACGTTGCCTGGCTTCGACAAGCTGGTAACGCCGGAGGACGTTCTTCACGTCCCCGAATTCTTGTTGGCCTATCAACGTTCGAACAGTGGTGGCGTGACCAATGGAATTCCCATTCCGAAATTTCACGACGCGGACAAAACAGAAAATCCAGCGCGCCACGAGAAGCAGAAACAGGAATACACGACCGCGTTGAAGAAATTCATCCAGGCACATCCTCAAACCATGGCTGGCATGGAATTGGAACTGGATGGAGTGAATCCCGCAAGAAAATGGGCTGAGGCGCAGGGTGGACACCGGCGGCGCGTAGCGCAGATGGCGCCCGCTGAGGCGCAAACCAAATACCTTGTGGCGAAAACAGACACGGATTTGGACGGACGAGGACGGCTTTCCGGCCTGCCCGCTGGCAATTTTTGGATTAGCTCACTCAACCTGACGGCGGCGGCAGGAGATGCGAGGCTGCAATGGGACGTGCCAGTGAAAATCGACGCCGGACAAACCGTTCGAATCGAGTTGACGAACCTGAATGCAACAGACAATCTATCTTCCAAGAGCAAGTAACGAGAAGCCAAGCGCAAGTCGTGGCTGGAGTCTGGTCCGGCCGGCCATTCTAACGATGGATCTGGAAGAACAGACGGAGAGATGCACACAGCGCTTCACTGGATTGCGTTTAACGTTCTTGTACTGATCGCCATAGCCCTGGATCTGGGCGTCTTTCACCGTAAGGCTCACAAGATTGCGCTTCGCGAGGCGTTGCTGTGGAGTTTCGCCTGGATCGGGCTCGCCATCGCGTTTGGACTGACCATTTCCTATTTCTACGGGCGGCAATCCGGACTGGAATTTTTTACGGGCTACGTCATCGAAAAAGCCCTGAGCGTGGACAACCTGTTCGTGTTTCTGGTGGTCTTCCGCGTATTCGCGGTAAAAGAAGAATATCAGCAACGTGTATTAGGCTATGGAATTCTGGGAGCGCTGCTGATGCGCGGCGCCATGATCGCAGCCGGCGCGGCGCTGATCGAACGATTTAACTGGATCATGTATGTCTTCGGCGCGTTTATTATTTATGCCGGACTGCACATGTTATTCGCGGGAGAAGCCGAGAGCCACCCCGAGCAGAATTTCCTGGTTCGGTATCTCAGCAGGCATTTGCGGCTGACGAAGGAATACCGGGGAGAAAAGTTTTTTTCGCGCGAAAATGGGCGACTCTTTGCAACTCCGCTTTTTCTCGTGCTGCTGATTGTAGAAATCACCGACGTGACGTTCGCCATTGATTCGATTCCGGCGGTCTTTGGAATAACCCGAGACACCTTCATCGTATACACGTCGAACGTGTTTGCGATACTCGGGCTGCGCGCGCTTTATTTCTTGCTGGCTGGCGTGCTCGACAAGCTTGACTATCTCAAGGTGGGCTTGGCGCTCGTGCTGGTTTTCGTGGGAGCGAAGATGATTGTAGAACCGTGGCTGCATATTTCTGTCGGCGTCTCTCTCGCAATCGTGTTGGGGATGTTGATGGTGGCGGTGCTTGCGTCGCTCCTTAGGAAGAAGAAATCACGGGACCAGAGCCGAGAGCGCGTCGCTGGACAGTGAATTTGTAATGGGTCAGATAAAAGAAGAATGGATCGTCGACTTGTCGTCGCCAAAGGAGAGTGTGCGCGCACGTGCGGCCGGACAGATCTACGCCGTGGGCCGTTCGTTAGCGGAGCAGGCCGTTCATCGTTGGTGGGAGAACAAGGAACTTGCGCAGCTCTTCGGCGACGATCCTGAAGTCACCGTTGGTCTCGCGGTCAGACCCGAAACTTTTGCAAAAATTCGCGAGGCAAACGGTCGGCCGCAGTTGGCCGAAGTACCTGCAGACCAGGGTGCCTCTGAATTCGAACTGCACTTTGATGGGCGCGTCGCTC
>DASYPF010000388.1:0-5179 GCA_036006905.1 Acidobacteriota bacterium | reverse complement strand
GTCGGCAGACGGCAGTCGGCAGGAGGCAGGAGGCAGGAGACAGTAAGCAGTCGGCAGGAAAGACCTCACTGGTCATTCGTCATTGATCATTGGTCATACGTCATTCGAGGCAATCGGCAGGAGGTAGTCGGTAGTAAGCAGGTCGGAAGGGAAGGGAAAACGTGATTGGTGAACAAATGACTGTTGTCAAATGGCGAAGGTTGCCTGCTGCACACTGTTTGAATGGCCAAAGACGAATGACCGATGACGTCTTTCCTGCCTCCTGCCTCCTGCCTCCTGCTTCCTGCTTCCTGCCGACTGCTTCCTGCCACCTGCCTCCTGCCTACTGCTTCCTGATCTGTCCCGCACGCGGAGTGTTCTGAATATCCAACACCACGGCCTGCAGCAGAAGCTGAAATCCCAAAATGAAAGGAAGGGCGGCGACCATCACTGTGCCGATGGGCGTGACTATTCCTCGGCGGGCATGCTTGATCCACTGATAAGAGCCGAATATCAAACCAAAGCCGCAAAGAAGCACACCGAGCAGCCCGAAGATCGCTACCGGCGATACATCGTAAAAGAGATAACGCCAGAAGACCCGTCGGAACAGTCCCGCCACAAGCCTGACAGGAAAGCCAAGAAGCACTCGAGCCACCGAAAGAGAACTCTGCTCTTCTCCGTAGCGGGCCGGCAGCGGGACATCGACCACTCGCGCTTCCACTACATTCAGGCGAATGAGCAGGTCGGTCTCAAAGAAGTATCCACGGGCCACACGGGTTAACGGCACCTTTTCGAGTATCTCGGCGCGCGCTGCCAGAAATCCATTTACCGGATCAAGAATATTCCAATAGCCCGAGGCCAACTTCGTCAGGAATGTCAGGCCGACGTTGCCCGCAAATCTCCACTTCGGCATACTGCGCAGAGCGCGCGAGTGATGAAAGCGGCTTCCTTTGGCGTAATCGGCCATTCCGTCAAGGATGGGCGCTACCAACTTTGAAATATCTTCAGGATCCATCTGCCCGTCACCGTCGCACTTCACGATGATTTCAAAGCCGGCATCGAGCGCCGCCTTCATTCCGGTGACCGTGGCGCCACCTACTCCCCGATTCTGGTCGTGCTGCAAAAGAGTCACGCGAGGGTTCGCCCACCCCTGCACGCGGCTGCGGATATCATCAGGAGAAGCGTCGTCCACAATGAAGATCTGGTCGATGTAATCGGGTATTCTGCGGATCACACCTTCGATCTGGAGCGCGACACGATAAGCGGGAATGACGACCGCGATTTTCTTATTGGCCAGCATTTGAAAGTTTTCCCATCACTAAGGCACAACGCGGCAAAGCCGCTACCAGAAATAAAAGACCGATCACGATCACGACCACGTGCACGTCTACGTCCACGCCTACCGAGATGCCGTCATGGACGGTGACCGTCTCAAAAAAATTAAACCACGGGGAACACTAGGGACACAGGGAGATAAGGTTCTTTTATCAGCAACATCATAGGGCAATAGAGCGGTCGCTTCTGGTCCCCGTGTCCCCAGTGTTCCCCGTGGTTCAGTCTCTCTCTGCGGAACAACCCCGAGCAAGGTACAACTCCAATTTAATAGTTGAAAAACCATTAGCGCGGTACCAATTCTTCTGGGACTATTTCCCAGCCGCCACCGAATAAAGATGCACGTCGTCAAAATAAACCGCATCCCCCGCGCTGCTCAAGTAAACGACGGCAAACACCGCCTTAGCCGGGACAGATACAGTCAGGCGATGTTCCTTCCATTCGCAAATAGTAGATACCATTCGAGACTGCCCGGGGAAAAATCCATCAGCTTGATCCGCGAAGGACACTTGGAAACCGGCAGTCGCGGGTTTATTTGACTTGACACTGCGCGCCCAGAAGCGCAGTTCCACAGCGTGAACACCAGGCGGCAAGGCGACATCTTGTCGCAGCCCTTGCCCGGGCGCCACTAGCGCGCACCCTTTTCCCTGTTTTGCCTCCGAAGAAGGAAAAAGCCACTTCGGTCCTCCGCTGGGGCTCCAATATTGAAACTCCGCAGATTCGTCTTCGAACTCTCCGTCCAGCATTAGATCAGCACCGGCGCGAGCACGCGCGTCAAACTCCGCAAGAGCCTCGCGGGCCGGCTTCATTCGATACACGGCAGCCGCCCCTTCCGCTGCTACCAGTTCCTTTTCGTCCCAGTAATAACTGGAAATCCCGGTCAGCCTGAGCCACTTTGCATCTTCCGAGCTTCTATTGACAATCCAATAATCGCAGCCGGCTAATCCCAGATACTGGATCTTTTCTCGCGGCGCAAGTAACCCGTGCAGTTCCAGTTCCCACAGAAGGGCGTCCATCGGTTGTATCTGCAAATGCCCCGCGCCTTCGTATGCTGTAACCCACACTTTTGGCCATTTGCCATTGAAGGCCTCCAGCCGGCGGAATTTCGAAAAGCCGGGATATCCGCGCTCGATATACGCGTCATCGGCAACTTTGCCTGTGTAGTAATCCCATGCCCAACCTTTTGGATCGAGCCAGGAAGTCATCATGTTAAAAGGAAGTTGAAACAGACTGATGGCAACTGCCGCAGCGCACAGCCAGAATCGTGACTGAGGCGACTGTGCCAACCTCGCCGCGGCAGGTGCAGCCGCCAACGTCAACAGCCAAAGCCCAGGCAGCCAGTAACGAATATAAGCCGTCTGCATCCAGAGGAGAGCCGTTCCCACAACGCCACAGAACAATAAAGCCCTGGATATCGCCGGTCCCTTCCAAAGCAGCGGAACCACCAGGACCAGCAACACAGGGAGAATCAAACCGAGGCTGCCGGCGTACCCTTCAACGAAACGATCGGTGTGATAAGTCAGGTCAATTGGCCATGCAAACCAACCGCGCGGCCCGGGGGGAAGGCGGAAGGTGTCCAGATTTACTTTTCCTAACCCATGAGGCCAGAGTGGTGCTGGAAAAACTCTCAGAACAAAGGGGAACAATGGATCACCGCTTTGCCGGTATGTATGCCACAGCCAAGGGCCTGCTGTCACTAGAGCGGCTGCTAGCGCCATCCCGACGCCGGCCGCGCTCCTTTTCCAACCATTGACCTTCCAGCTTCGGATCAGCGCACAGACGGCCAGTGGCGCCATGTACACAATGGTCGAGTATTTTGCCGTCCAAGCCATTCCCAAAACGGCGCCAGTTGTTATCCAATAAGTCGTTCGCCGGCTTACCTGACCCTCGAGGCAGACCAACGCGGCTATCACCGTCACTAGACAAACAAAAGTGTCCTGCATCAATGAACTCGTAACCCCAAGGAGGACGGGACAGGAGGCCATTATCAGAATCACTGAGAGGGTGGTTGCGCGATCGGTTCCTGCGTGGCTGCGCGCGGCTATGCCGACAAGAGCAATCCACGGCAACACCATCGCCCAACGCAGCGTCTGCTCTCCGAACAGAACGAATAACATCGCAGCGTAGGTCAGGCCCGCCTGGGGAATAATGTAGGGCCATTGAAAAGGAAGACTGAAAAACCCCTGAAAATGTTTGAGCAATTTCACATAGGGCCAATAGAACCTCATGGCATCGGAGCTTCCCTCAGGCCGGCTGGCCGCCACAAAAACAAATACGGCTACAAGAAATACTCCTTCCAGAGCCAGGGCTGTCGCGAGACTCCACTGTGACGCACGGAACGCCCCACCGGCAGGGATTTTCAACGATGCGACCGACCAGGGCCGCATCGTGCAAGCAACGATAGCCAGCAAGACCAAGCCGACCGTCCACCAATTCAACAAATGGATCGATGCAAGCAACGCGCCGAGGAAGGAAGCGGCTGCAATACCAAAGCCTAGAGAAACGGCCCAATTTCGTGCATCTTCGGGCAGCAGCACGCGCGCCAAGCCGTTTCCCAACCCAATTAAGATCAGCGTAAACACACACAGGAGAAGAAAAGCGATTGCGCGCTCAGCGCCGCCTGCGGCCAGCAGCACCACCGTCGAGAGACACCAGTAAAGAATTGCACCTCGTGCTGTTAGCTTGAACACAACGTGCAGCAGGATCAGCGCGGCCAGATGGCAAACTGCAACGGGCAACAGTTTGTAAAAAAACCAATGAACCGTTTCCTCGCGGACCTGCGGCTGCCGGAGTAGAGGCAAGTAAAAAGCAAAGCAGATTCCTATGATGAGGCCAGCTGTGATTAGTCTCAGATTGGAAAAACGGCCTTCAATCGACACCAGTGCTCCGCGGACTTACCTGGATTCCCAACGTGACATTGTAAGCGTGAATGCGAACGTGCGAGTATTTCGTAGGACAGGAGTGGTCAGAATGTGATTGCCCACCGAACGCCAAAAGAGTTAGGCGCGTGAGGACCACTTTTGGCATCTATTTTACTACCCGTTTTTTGGCTATGACCATGCACTGCGTGAGAATGACGGGCCACAGCATCTTCTGGTAAACCACGTCGCCCTGTTCCTGGATCGTCGTGATCACCTCACTTGGATGGAGCGGCCGCTCATCATGGAACCTCCACATCCCGAGCAACTCCATACACTTTCTGGCGATTCTATAGAAAAAGGTCGGTGTTGGAAAACTAATGATCGTCAAGCCGCCGGGCCGCAGAACATCGAAATGAGCGAGCACCGCTTGGCGGGTGGAACTAGGATCAAAATGCTCTACCAACCCGACACTGAATACAAGATCAGCCTGCGTGCTGAGCGAAAGTGCAAGCACGCTCTGCTGGTGCAAACGCACCACTTCACTTTTCCCTATTCGCTTCGCCAGAAGTGAAAGTCCGTATTGATTGTTATCGACCACATCATAAGAACGCGGACGAATGTCTGCGAGAATGCTGTCCAAGAAGCAACTATTCGCGCCGCCGAGTTCGACAATTGACAATCGTCCGTCTTGGGACGGTGACGCATGTCGCTTGATCGCATCTATGAGCACAGAGGTCGTATACTTCCGGGTCCGTCTAGCAATCGCCGGAACACTTGTATAGTAAAGATTCCAATTGGTGGCTTTGTTGGACGCTTCCACGCTAATTCCTCTCGGCAATTGCAATCAGAGAAACTCCGAACGGGATGCCGATTTTTTCTTCGACCTTGAACAAAGGAACCAGCCAATTGAAAAGTCGAAGTTGCACCCCGGGGAGAGCCGTGCGCTTCAGAACTTTTCCATTCAGATACCAGCCCACACAACCGATCAGATTGAAGTACCGCATTTC
>DASYPF010000387.1:0-8151 GCA_036006905.1 Acidobacteriota bacterium | reverse complement strand
CTGGTCGAACCTTTCGAGGACATCGAGCAGTGCCGCTGCGTCATCTCTTTTGAGCTGTCCCGCATCGATTGCAGCATTCCCCTTTCGCACCATGTCGAATATCGCCGCCTGGGCCTGTGCCGTATTGAGATCGTCTTCCATCCCCGACCAGAAGCGTTTCAATGTGTCGCGCGCGAGTTCGGTCATTTGTTCGCTTGCCCCCTGCGGAAACTGTCCCGTGTCCAGCCGTGACTGGAAGTTTCGCAGGCGCTCCACCGACACGGCCGCCTGCTTCAATCCGTCGAACGTGAAGTTGAGCTGATTACGGTAAGGCACCGACGCTAACAAAAAGCGGATGGAAGAAGGCTTGTGCCCTTTGAGCACCAAGTCGCGCAGGGTAAAGAAGTTGCCCAGGCTCTTGGACATTTTCTCCCTTTCCACCAGCAGGAATCGTGCATGAAACCAGAAGCGAACGAATGGCTTGCCCGTCAGCGATTCAGACTGGGCGATCTCGTTTTCGTGATGGGGAAAAATGAGGTCTTCGCCGCCGGCGTGGAGATCGAAGGTTTCACCCAGCTCCTGCATGGACATGACGGAGCATTCGATATGCCAGCCGGGACGCCCTGGACCGATCGGGGTTTCCCAGAAAGCCTCGCCGGGCTTAGGCGCCTTCCACAGAGCGAAATCGCGCGCGTTATCTTTGTCGTAGTCGTCCACATCTACTCGCGCTCCGTCTTCCATTCCGGCGAAGTCTTTCTTGGACAGCTTGCCGTAGCCAGGAAATTTCGCGATACGGAAATAATACGATCCATCTTCAGCACGATAGGCACAACTCTTCTTCTGGAGGTCGGCGACAAACTGGGCCATCTCCGGAATATGCTCGGTCGCCCGCACCAATACCGGCTGTTCGATATTCAGCACCGCGGCGTCCTCCAGAAACGCCTTCTCGTACTTTGCAGTGTATTGTTGAACCCTGAGACCCGCGTGCGCGGCGTTATGAATGATTTTGTCGTCCACATCGGTGATGTTCATAACGTGACGAACTGTATATCCGCTCTGGCGCAAAAACCTCCGCAGTACATCCACAGCCACAAAAGTCCGGAAATTTCCGATATGCCCGTAGTCGTACACGGTGGGTCCGCACGCGTACATGCGAACCTCGTTGTTGCGAATGGGTTGAAACTGTTCCACTTTTCCGGACAGCGTGTTGTAGAGACGCAGCGCCATGGTTCAATCGGATTGCAGACAGAATCTTTGATTGTAGGAGGACGAAAGAAATAGGGTCAAATCACGTGGACACCGGTTGATGATTGCCCCGGAGCCGTTTTCCGACAAACAAGACGTAATGCAGGCCGGAGATGATCGTAAACGCGAAGGTTGCCCGCAAGAAGGTGAGCCGCGCAATCCATACCCAGCGTGATGGATTGACGTCAAAGAGTAAAACGAAGAAAACCGCCGCAACCTGGGCGAAGGTGTTGGCCTTGCCAAAAATGCTGGGTCGAAAATCGCGCAGTCCAGCGATGGCATACAGCACCGCGCTGGCACACAAGATAGAAATATCGCGGCTGAATACCAGCACAGTAAATTTCCAAGGAATTTTGTGCAGAATCGAGAGCACCAGAAACATGGTGCTTAGCAGGAGTTTGTCGGCAATCGGATCGAGGTACTGACCAAGTGTGGTTTGCTGTTTTAGGGTGCGCGCGAGCAAGCCATCGAGGGCGTCGCTAAGACCAGCCAATACGAACAAAACCAGCGCCCAGGAATAATGGCCGCCAACAAGATTAATGACGATAAAAGGCAGAAACGCCATGCGCAAGAGGGTGAGCTGATTCGGCGCCGTGAGAAGTTGGGAAAGCTTCACTACCCGCCCTCTTTCGCAGGATAGGGGGCAAACACATCCGCTGGATCCAGGCCAGTTTTCTCGGCAAAGCGTTGCGAGAGTGAAGAGATATTGCCGTCGGGCAAGTCCAGTTCCATACGCTCCATACGATGTGTCGGAAAGAAGACTATTCCTGGAGAAACCTTTTCGTCTTCTTTCACCATCGAGACCAAGTCCTCAAATGAAGCCAACTCGATCCCGCACAAGCAAACTCCTTCGGGGCCCAGCGAAAGCATCGCTCCCCAGAATTTTTCCCGTGGATTGCCCAGCGTGAGCACCACCATGGTTCGGGGTTGAAACGGATTTTTGCCTGGAACTGCCAAAGCATCGCGTTCATCGACATTTTTCACAGAAACGATTGTCGCCGGAGAATGGCGGACTTTGCAACTGCGCCTCCGCGGAAAGACGTTAGAAAGAATACGATTCGCCGCCACGTGATGCTGATGCTCTGAGCCGCAGCACAACTCAAGATGGCAATTGAGCCGACTTCGCAATCTCTAGAGTGACACGCGTTTTACGCTTGTAGGCAAGATTGGCCATGTGCGCCGCGATAGCTGAGCGGTATCCGATGTCTACAGAAGCATTGGGGGTCTTGCGAGTGCGCATGCATTCAACCCAATTCGCCATGTGATTCTGATCGGCACTCGTGCCGGTCAGCGCTGCGCCTTGCGCCCGGTTTACCTTCTCGGGAAAATAGCGAGTCCTTTCTTCAGAGTTGTCACGAACCATGTCGTTGGCTCCTGCGACATGCTCGATAGTACCGTCGCTCCCCAGGAAATGCTCCCCCAACCCGTAACGGCTATTGCTGAAAGTGGATTGCCAGGTAACGACGGTATCGTTGGGGAAATCCAGTGTCACCGCAATCGTGTCCGGCACTTCGCGGCCATCTTTTTCCGAGAATACCCCGCCTGACATGTAGGCGGCGCTCGGCAAGGGCAGATCGAGCGCCGTCATGATCCAAGCAATCTGGTGAACCATGTTTTCGGTCACATTGCCTCCAGAAAACTCCCAGAATAAGCGCCAGTTGATGAGCTTGAACGGATCAAACGAGCGTTTGGGACGTCCATTAAGGAAGGCGGCCCAGTTTACATTTTGCAGAGTGCAGTCCACAGGCACAGGCCGTACCCATTGGCCTTTTCCATGAGGAGTGTTGCGGCTCATCCATGACTCCACCTGGGTAACCTTCCCCACCAGTCCATCTTTAATCCATTTTTTTGCATCTGCCAGGGCGCCGGAACTTTCGTGCTGCAATCCGATCTGGATCACGCGGTCGGATTTCTTTGCAGCTTGCAGGCATTGATCGGCCTCAGGGATAGACCAGGTCATGGTTTTTTCGGCATATAGATCTTTGCCGGCGGCGAGCGTGTCCATAAAGTGTCGCGCGTGGATATGCAATGGGCTGGCGACAATCACGCCGTCGACATCCTTCATGTCAAGCAATCGGCGATGATCGTCCAGCGTCAGAATTCCAGGCGCCGCTTTTTTGGCTTCTTCACGACGACGACTGTAGATATCCGCGATCGCTACCAGTTGAATATCGCGCAATTCTAAAACTTGATTCAATAGTTCCTGACCACGTCCGCCCACACCGATCATCCCTACGCGCACACGATCATTTGCTCCAAGTACCCGCGCCGGTGGATAGGCCAGAAAAGCCGCTGCGCTCAAAACGCTCTGTTTTACGAAATCACGCCGCGTGTTCTTCGCCATTTTTATGCACCTCGCTTTACCAGTTCCACATAGTCCCGTCGAGCTTGCGGTTCACGGGCAGATAAGCGCGCTCATACGGAAACTTGGCCGCCAACCCCTCGTCAAAATCTACCCCGTGCCCCGGCTTATCTCCGGGGTACAAATAGCCGCCCGTGAAATGATAGGCATGCGGGAAGACCTCGTCCGTTTCTTTGGTATGCCGCATGTACTCCTGAATTCCAAAATTGCTGACCGAAATGTCGAAGTGCAAGGCCGCGCCCATTGTCACCGGCGAAAGATCGGTTGCACCATGACTTCCAGTGCGCACGTGATACATATCTGCAAAGTCTGCGATTTTCTTTAGCGGCGTGATTCCGCCGCCGCGGACCACGGTCATTCGCAAATAATCGATCAACTGTTCGGTGATTAGAAGATTGGCATCCCACACTGTATCGAAAATTTCACCCACGGCCAAAGGCGTGGTGGTGTGTTGTCGAATGATGCGAAATCCCTGTTGTAGTTCCGCCGCTACGGGATCCTCTAGCCAGAAAAGATGATACGGCTCCAGTTCCTTACCCAGCCGGGCGGCCTCGATTGGGGTTAAGCGATGATGCGAGTCGTGCAACAGGTGGATTTCGTCCCCATACTTTGCGCGCAGGGCTTTGAACAATTTTGGGACTTGCATCAAGTATCTCTCTGTGGACCACACATTCTCAGGGGGCAAACCTTTTGCCGCCGGTTCGTAGAACATCTTATCGTCGGACACGCCGTAGGTCGTGGGCAGTCCAGGCACACCAGACTGTGCGCGCACCGCGAGATATCCCTGCTCGATATATTTCCCGACTTCGTCGCCGGTTTCTTCGATATCTCGGCCGTTGGCGTGGCCGTAAACCATGACGCCAGTGCGGCTCTTTCCCCCCAGCAAATTATATAAAGGCGTATTTAACGACTTGCCCTTGATGTCCCACAGCGCCATATCCGCCGCGGCAATCGCGCTCATGGTGACTGGCCCTTTGCGCCAGTAAGCTCCGCGATAAAGGTATTGCCAGATGTCTTCGGTCTGAAATGGATCGCGTCCAATAAGGCACGGGATCACATGGTCAGTGAGATAACCGGCCACCGCAAGCTCGCGGCCGTTTAAAGTGCAATCGCCTAGACCATAGATTCCTTCATCGGTGTAAATCTTCAGCGTGACAAAATTTCTCCCTGGCGAACAGACAAAGACCTTTGCATCTTTGATCTTCATCTGCGTGCCTCGCTGACTTGTTGCAACGACGAGTCTCCCGAAGAAATTGGCGGTAATTTACAGCGCTCCTGCTTTTTGCAGCTCGTCCCTCATTCCCTTCCAGCTTTCTATGGTGGATGCTTCCGGTGAGCCGGCGCCGCGCCAATGAGTCTCCAGGCTGACAGCGTGGTGATAACCATCACGTTTGAGCGCCTTGAACTGGCCTACCCAATCGACAATGCCTCGACCCATCGCTGCCCAGTCGTAGCCATCCACTTTCCGTACCATATCTTTGCAGTGGCAATGACCAATGCGATCCTTTGGCAGCAGATTGTATCCATCGGGGTAAGGATTTTCACCATGAGCCGCGGCGTTCCCAGGATCCCAGTTCAACATGAAATGCGGAGACCGCACTGCACCCAGCACCTGTGCCGCCTCAGCTCCTGTCGCGGTGTTACACGCGGCCTCATTTTCCAGAACCAAGATCACGCCTCTTTTTCCGGCTTTGTTGGCGGCAGCCCGCAATCTTTCATTGAACGCGGCACGATATGGTTTCTGATCATCAAGTCTCCAGAAATCAAAGCAACGTACACGGTCAGTCCCAAAAGTTTTTGCTAATTCGATACTGCGATCGAGCACTTCACCTTGCTGATCAAACGTAAAATCGGCATTGAACTGATCGCGCTTCGGGCTGAACTTCGATATTGGGGCGCCAGGCCAATCCACTTTAAATAACGGGCTCGCAATATCCGTGACTCGCAGATTGTTCTCTTTCAGTATGCGGCCCGCTTCGGCAATTTGGTGCGAATCCAGCCTGAGCACGTTCTTGTCCCATAGGCTACGCAGTTCGATCCATCGCATGCCGAGTTTTTGTGAGGCGACTTCGCACGCATGGCCAAAGTCCTGCGCAATCTCGTCATTGATGACGGCGATTCGAAACGGTGATTTCACGACGTCTGGGGATTTAGGCATTTCCAGAGCCGGGAGTTTCATAGCGGCCGCCAGTGCAGCAGTCTTAGCGAAAAATTCACGACGCGAACCCCGAAACGGCATTAAACCCTCCTCCCGGCCAGCCAAACAGGGCTCACTGAACACTCCGAGTCTAGCGCTGCATTATCATGATTCTCTCAGAGTATGGCAATCCATATCGGTCTGATTGGCGGCGGAAATATCACAGAGACGCATGCACGCGCGGCGCGTGCGATTGCTGGTGTGGAGATTGCCGCAATCTATGGCACAAATGCGGACAAGGTTGATCGCCTCTGTCGCGAACACGGAGGAACGCGGTATCAGGACTTCGAAGAATTTCTTGCGCACCGCCCGATGGACTTGGTTGCAATAGGAAGTCCGTCAGGACTGCACGCGACTCAGGGAATTGCGGCAGCCCAGCGCGGGCTGCATGTGTTGACCGAGAAGCCTATCGATATCAGCACCGAACGCGCTGATGCACTGATCGAAGCAGCCGACCGCAACCGCGTAAAACTTGGTGTTATTTTTCAGGACCGGCTGAAGCCGGACATTTGCAAACTCAAACAATGGGTCTCAAGTGGCGTGATTGGCAAACCGATTCTCGCCGATGCGCGCGTGAAATGGTATCGGCCTCCTGACTATTACGACAATTCGCGGTGGCACGGAACATTGTCACTCGATGGCGGCGGGGCATTGATAAATCAAGGCGTCCACACCGTCGATCTTCTGCTTTGGCTGTTCGGCGATGTTACTCGTGTCCAAGCGCGCACCTCCACGGCTCTGCATGCGATTGAGGCTGAAGACACCGCGGTCGCAATCCTCCAGTTCGCCAGCGGCGCGCTCGGAGTTGTTCAGGGGACTACGGCCGCGTACCCGGGATATCCACGCCGACTTGAAGTCACCGGGTCGGAAGGCACAATCATTCTGGAGCACGATCGCATCGTAGCGGCAGATTTGCGGAATCCGCCCGCGGATACCAACGCTGACGCTACCCGGGACCGAAATCAGAGTTCTTCATCTCCGGTCGTCAGCGACTTCCGTGGACATCAAGCGGTATTTGAAGATTTTATTCAGGCTATCCAACACGACAGGATGCCGGTGTGCGACGGCCGCGAGGGGCGACGAAGTCTAGCAGTAATTGAAGCAATTTATCGCGCTGCGCAGAAACCAGACAGGGTCGTCGATGTGTGAAGGTCACTGTTGTTCATAACTGAGCCGTCGGGCACAATCGTGCAATATTTGACATTCCCATGACGGGCGTTTGGGATTTTTCGGATGCGTCAAATCGCTAGGTATACGCCCGACCAGATGCAAGAACACCGCTGCTGAATGTTTGTAGGCGGGAACCGGCTCCCGAAAAGCTACGTTGCCCATATACTGCAGCGCATCGGAAACCGCGTAATAGTCTGGATTGCCGCTCTCCCATAGCCGGTCCCGCTCGGCAAATTTCTCCGGTGCGAAGGTTGCCAGCCCGAGCAAATAATCCGATCCATACTCAATCATGTCGATGCCCAGATCGTTTCCCGTATAGATACGAAAATCCGGCCGATACGAATCGCGGAGAGCGAGCCGTTCGAGTTCGACCAGCCGGTCGAGCGAGGAATGTTTTATCCCCTTGATCTCCGGAATATCCATTAAACACCGGACAGTTTCTTCATCAAAAATTTCGCCGTTCGGCGCGAACATAGCGCCCAATTCAAAAGCCAGCACATGCGGATATCCTCGACACACTGATTGATAAGTCGCTGCTTTCTCTCTGACAGGGGTGCCGCGCAGACGGACCGTCTGAAACAAAATAGGGATTCCCCCGAAACTTACGATGGAGTCGATCTGCTGCTGGTAGAGGGCGACTATCTCGCCCGCTCGATCTTCGATGTAGGCTCCCGCCACAAAGGGCACATCTTTCCCTAGTGCCTCTCCCGTCCATCGCAGAACGTCTTGCTTTTCTGCATCGGTCAGATAGTTTACATAGCCGGTGTCCATATTGACGGCGTTCATTAATCCGGCGCGATGCGTCGCGACCAAATGCTGTTGAAATGCTTCCACGGCCACTTTCCCGTCTGACTCATATGGCAGCAAGGCCGCTGCGATGCCTTGCACCTGGCGACCAAAGCGCCGTCGCTGGGCCAGAGATTCGATGCTCACGGGCTGAGTCGGAGGCTTCAAGACGATTGACCCTCAAGCATTAGCGGGTGTCCCTCGGGCATGGGGAGTCAGTGCTTCTTCAAAATGATGAGCCGCTCGGCGAACTCAGAAGTCTTGTAGTAACTGTCCAGCGGGTAACAACCAGACGGCAATCCGTTGCGAGGCGCAGTTGTGCAATCACTGAAAGTTCTGCAAATTCGCTTGTGCTGGATCATCTTCCCCTCGGTTGCGTCCCAGAGCAGGTCAGGGTAGGTCAATACCATTC